>JBGPUH010000175.1:0-5587 GCA_041491025.1 Methylomirabilis sp. (SeqCode) | reverse complement strand
GCGATCCCAAAGGCTCGCAGCAGCGAGGCCCGCAGAATCGCCGCGAACGGGGAATCGCGCGTAGCGGACAGCCTGCCGCCAAGCGGCGCCGCGGGAGGCGTTGGCCAGCGCATCCAGCGCCGCCACGATCGGCCGCCGAAATCGGGCCTCCGCCACCAGGAACGGGCGCACGCCGAAGGCGAGCACCAGCCCTCTGGAGAGCACCGCGGCCCCGAGCGGGCCGTCAGTTTCGCCTTGGGGCAAGGAGGGCGGCGCGCCAGCTCCCGTGAGCAACAGCACGCCCGCGCCGGGATGAAGCACCGCCTCGAGCCGCCTGGCGGCCGCGGCGCAGAGCGGCTCACCTGCCAGGCTCCGGGCAGCCTGATACAGTCTGGCGAGCTGGCCCGTCCGGCCCGTTGCCCCCGTCCCGCCGAGCAGGCAGATCCGATCAATCGCCTCAAAGAGCTGAGAAGACACTGCACTCATTGCCGCCTGACGGTGACACGCGCCCGCAACTTGTTGCTCGTGTTCCCCAGCTCGTCAACCACGAAGACCTCGAAGACCCGGATCCCCTCGGTCTCCCACGTGAAGGTGGCCTCGACCTTACCGATGGCCTGGCCGTATTTACCATCCCTGAGATCCAGAACGGTGGGCGCAAGGACCTGCGTGTAGACCCATTCCCGAACCTCTGAAGGGAAGATGTGGGCTTCGATGAGATCGGCGTCGGTGTCTTCGAAGTCGAAGGTGAGCCTTACCTCTTCCCCGATCCTCACTTTCTCCGGTTCGATCCGAAGATTGGAGATGACCGGCACCCCTGGACCGGGTAACGTCGGCTCAATCCGCCAGGTCGCGCATGCCGAAAGAGCGAGGGCCAGGCCGCCAACCAGCGTCACCCACCTCACCGCACCCCTCCTCGACGGCGACTCATCGTCACTCCCCTTTCTTGGGTTCCCCTTCCACCCGCTCCTCAATGGCGACCCGGTACATCCCCTTGCCTTCTTGCACGCCGACTCGATACGATCTGCCTCCGAGCCGGAGGGCATAGGACCGCCGATCCCCCCACCTCTGCCATGACTGCAACAACGCCTGGCACTTTGCCTCGTAGGCCCTCCAGGCCGCGTGCGCCTCTTGCACCGAAGCCCGGCAAAAGCGGACTATCTGGCCCGGGGTGGCCTGGGCCAGCCGATAGGTATCCTCTCTGAGGATCACGCCAATCTTTGTGTACCCGCCGGTCGTCTGGCGGTCGGCCAGCAAGACGATCGGTTGGCCATCTGCCGGCACCTGAATTGCGCCCCATGGGATCGAGTCAGAGATGATATCCGCGCCTGACCGATGCGCGATCGGCGGTCCCTGTAGCCTGACACCCATCCGATCCATCTCTGGCGCGAGACGATAGGTTCCGGTCAGAAACGTCTCAATCCCCTCGGGCGTGAACCGATCCTCCTGCGGCCCAAGGATCACGCGCAGCGTGAGTACCTCGTGAGGAGCGCCCCACCACCCTGCAGGAAGCCGGCGTCCCGTGATTTCCAGGGGTCGTGTGCCGGTCACGCCGACCGGCAGGCAATCACCCGTGCGCAGGGCTCGGCCATGGAAACCCCCAAACGCCGCAGGGAGGCAGGTGGAGCGACTTCCCAGCAGAACTGGGACGTCGATCCCTCCGGCAATAGCCAGATAGGCGCGCAGTCCCTGCCGCGCGCGCCCAAGCTCAAGCAGTTGGCCCCTCCGAACGCCCATGGCCGCGCCGGACTCGATCGGCCTCCCATTCAGGTGCGGCTCCATATCGGCCCCCACGATGGCCACGACCAGATCAGTGAGCGCGCGCAGCGCCGGTCCCTCTCCCGTCGCTTCCAATGCCGCCGCCGATTCCTCGTTATCGACGAGCAGGTTCGCAGCCCTGAACGCCGTGTGATCCATCGCGCCGGAGGTCGGCACGCCGTACTTCTGATACCCGACCCGTCCACGATCCTGAACGGTGCTCAGCAACCCCGGCCTGACGACCTCAAGGGCTTCCACTCGCCCCCTTCTGGTACTCGCGCTTCTCGATTCGCACGAAGCGCACCTTGTCACCCGGAAGGATCGGGGTCGGCACCTGATCAGAGGCATCGAAGAGACGTAGATGAGTGCGGCCGATGATTCTCCACCCGCCCGGGCTTTCCAGAGGATAGACGCCGGTCTGTGTCCCGGCGATCCCGACCGAGCCAGCCGGTACCTTCAACCGCGGCGTGGCGAGCCGAGGGACCGAGAGCCGTTCCGGCAGCCCGCCCAGATAGGCGAATCCCGCCATGAAGCCCAGCATGTAGACATGATAGAGCGGCTCGGTGTGCAGGCGAATCACCTCATCCTGTGAGAAGCCGGTGTGGCCAGCGACGAAGTCGAGATCGGGACCGTGCTCACCCCCGTACACCGTTGGGATCTCCATGATCTTCGGCGCCTTCTCTCCCTCGTCCCCTAATGAATCCCGAAGCGACTGAACCTGATTCTTCAGGGCATCGCGGCCGATGACGAGCGGATCGTAGTAGATCGCCAGCGATCGATAGGTGGGAACAGCCTCCTGGACGCCGGCAAGCCAGGCCCGTTCGACGGCAAGGCCGAGGGCGCGGACTTGCAGGTTCAATGCGATGTCGATCCGGTCGCCGAGCTCCGCGACGAGGCAGCTCTCCCCGGCGTCGAGAAACCTAATCGGCAAGAAGTTCCCCCAATGGGACAAGCTTCATCCCTGCCCCAGCCAGCCGCGCTCGGAGCCGCTTCGCGATCGCCGAAACGCCTGGCGTGTCGCCGTGGAGACAGATGGTGTCAACCATAACGGCGATCATCCGGCCGGTGATGGCTTTCACCTTTCCTTCCAGCATCATCAGAACCCGATCGGCGACGGCATCGGGATCAGTGACAAGCGCGCCAGGCAGCCGTCGAGAGACCAGGCTCCCGTCCTCATTGTAGGCTCGATCGCCAAACCCTTCCCGCGCCACCCTCAGCCCGGCCCCCTGGCCAGCGCGGAGCAGCTCGGATTCCGGAGGGCCAACCAGGATCAATGTTGGATCGGCCTCGGCGACCGCCTCAGCGATCTCCTCCGACAGCGCTCGATCCTTGGCGGCGACGGTGTAGAGAGCGCCATGGGGTTTGACATGCTGAAGTCGAAGTCCCTCGGCCTTCGCGAAGGCAGCCAGCGCGCCAATCTGATAGAGGAGATAGTCCTTCGCCTGTCCCGGGGAGAGCTGCATCGGCCGCCGGCCAAACCCGAGCAGGTCCGGGTAGCCGGGGTGCGCCCCGATCCGCACGCCATGGGTCTTGGCGAGGGTCACGGTTCGCCGCATCACCTGGGGATCCCCGGCGTGCCATCCACATGCGATACTCGCGGAGGTGATGTGGGGCATGAGCGCCTCATCGTTTCCCATCGTCCAGGCCCCGTAACTCTCCCCCATATCACAATTGATATCGAGCTTCATGTCGGCCACGCTGTCACGTCGTTCAGGTTGGGTGAATCGTCCCTAACCCGATCGCCAAGTTGCTGAGAGCCGGTGCGTTGCAGGAGAATGCTTGTCGTCAGATCAGTTGACATGGCGTGGATTTTACAATAATGTCGCACGTAGTCAAAAGATTTCACACGAAAGGCACTCTTGGGAGATTTTCAGCGCTGGTGAATCCCCTTCACCCTGCTCATGCCCGTAACCATTCAACGTCAAGGAGGCAGCGATGGCTGACACGATCACTCGGGTAGATTACTTCTACATTGAAACCCCCGACACGCCCGGGGAGGCGGCGAGAGCCCTATCCACCTTGAAAGACGCGCGGATTAACCTGCTGGCCTTTACCGGCTTCCCCAAGGGCCGACGATCCCAGTTGGATTTCATTCCGGCAGATCCGGCGGCCTTTGTGAAAGTCGCCAAGAAGGCTGGTTGGAAGCTCAGTGCGAAAAAGAGCGGCTTTCTCATGCAAGGTGAGGACCGGACCGGAGCCGTTGCCGACGTTCTGAGCAAGTTGGCAGCTGCCAAGATCAATGTGACCGCCATCGATGCGGTGTGTGCCGGGGCAGGCCGCTATGGGGCGATCCTCTGGGTCAAGCCACCGGACCTCAAACGCGCCGCAAAGGCCCTCGGCATTGGGTAGCGGTCGGTCATGCGAGGAGTCTAGCAACGAGGCAAGAGCGGCGAGATTGCCTCGCTGCGCTCGCAATGACGCCTCATGAAGCCATTGCGGGAACGACAAAGGCGCCGGAGGCAATCCCGTGGCTGCTGGGGGCAGGGTTCGCGATTTCACCCCGATCTGAAATGAGCGGGGCTGCGGATTTCAGACTACGTAGCGGGTGGCGCGGTGAGTGGGCGCCCCTCGCCGCACCTACTGCATTTCCCCCGCGTAAATCTTCATGATCCTCGTGAGCAGGTCGATCGCATCTGAGCGGCGGCGCTGAAACGAGTTGCGTCCGATGATCGTGCCGAATCCGCCGCCATCGCGAATCCCCCGGATCTCGTCCAGCACCGCGTTGTCGTCCTCCTTGGTCGCCCCTCCGGAGAAGATCACGATGCGGCGCCCGTCGAAGGCGCTCTGGACCACGTGCCGAACGCGGTCTGGCAAGGTGCCGATCGGCACCTTGGCCTTCTCGTAGGCCTTTTTGGCATCCGCCTGTTCGATATGGGCGCTGGGCAACTTCACCTTGATGACGTGCGCGCCTAGCTGTGCGGCAATCTGCGCTGCGTAGGCCACGACATCGACCGCGGTCTCGCCCTCCTTGCTCAGGCCGGAGCCGCGCGGATAGGACCAGCAGACCGCCGCCAATCCGGACGCCTTCGCCTCCGCGGCGATCTCGCGAAACTGCTGGTACATCGTGCTGCAATGGGCCGAGCCGGGGTAGATCGTGAAGCCGACGGCGGCGCAGCCAAGGCGCAGAGCGTCCTTGACGCTGCCTGTCACCGCCGAAAGCGGGTCTTTCTCGTCGTGCAGCACGTCATGGTTGTTGAGCTTCAGGATCAGGGGAATCTGACCCGCGAAGTCCGCCGCCCCCGCCTCGATGAAGCCGAGCGGCGCCGCATACGCGTTGCAGCGGGCCTCGATCGCGAGCTCAAAGTGATAGTGTGGATGGTACGCTGGGGCATTGATCGCGAAGCTTCGCGCCGGGCCGTGTTCAAAGCCCTGATCCACCGGCAGGATCACCAGCCGCCCCGTGCCGGTAAGGTAGCCATGGTTCAGCAGGCGCGCCAGGTTGGTCAGGGTCCCGGGACTATCGCTGCTGTACCACCCGAGTATCTCACGGATACGTTTGTTCATGCTGGCCTCCCTCCCTTGATCTGCCCCAGTGGGTTGAACTCCCGCGCAGGACGCTACGTACATCGTAGCGCACTATCGCTCCCCTCGGTAGAATTCCTCGACGATCGCCACGTCATCGGCGCTTCCGATGATCAACGGCACGCGCTGATGATACTCCGAAGGCTCGATATCAAGAATCCGCTCGAGCCCGGTGCTGGCCCGTCCTCCCGCCTGCTCCACGACATAGCCCATCGGCTGCGCTTCGTAGAGGAGCCTGAGCTTGCCACGAGATTTTTTCCCCTCGCCCGCTTCGCCTGGGTACATGAACACCCCACCTTCGAGCAGCGTGCGGTGCAGGTCAGACACCATC
>JBGPUH010000174.1:0-5594 GCA_041491025.1 Methylomirabilis sp. (SeqCode) | reverse complement strand
GGAGATGCCGGTGCGCTGGCTAAACGATCCGGAGAGCAAAGTGACCCTGCTGCGCCACCCGGCGCAGATGCTCGCGGACCTCTGGCGCATCCGGCGAGCGTTCAAGGGGTCTCCCCATATCACCATGAGCAGGTAAGAGGCTTCGCCCTGACAGGTCCCCGACCACAATCCCTGAATGCCCGGGCAGGCTTCCCAATGACATGACACTCGGCACCAGGGGCGTGGAGCTTCGTTCTTGGAGGAAGTGATGCTGACCGGCTTGTCGCGGGTCTTCTTGGTCGTCGGCGATCTGGCTCGCTCGGTTCAGTTTTACCAGAGGCTCCTGGAACGGGCGCCAGCATCTGAAGATGCGCGGCATGCGCGATTCGACCTCGGACCGATCTCCCTGACCATCCATGAGGATCTGACGCCGGCGGAGGTATCACTCTGGAGGGTCGATCCAATGCCTGCCCGACGCGGCTGGGGCGTCTATCTTACCTTCCCAACCGCTGATCTAGAAGGGACCTATCAGAAGTTGATGGGCATCGGGGCCGAGATTCTCACCACCCCAAGGGCGACCTCCTGGGGCAGCACGATGTTCATCGTCAAGGACCCGGATGGATACCTCTTGGAGATCTCACAGCAGCAATAGAGGAAGGAAGGGGTGGGAGGGCCAAGAAGATTCGCGGATCAGCCTCTACCCTTTATCGACTGGCACGGGAATCCGACGAGACGCAATCCGTAGGACATAGCGGTCAGCACCAACCTCCTCGGTGATGAACGCGGAGAGCTGACGGTACGCCTCCACCGTGAATCGGACCTTGTGGAGACTATCTTTCACGCGGCAGTAGGGCGTGCCGTCCCCGCCGATCCAAAAGGTAGCCGGATCGAAGGGCTCAAGGTCTCCGTTGTTGAGTCTGACGAATAATCGTTCCGAGCCCTCCACATCGCCTGCGATTTCGATCCCGAGCGCCCGATATGGCGCATCCTCCACCTCAACATACCGCTTCTCCCGGCCGACCATCACCACATAACGTCCGTCTTCGTCCTTGTTCAGGTGAGTGAGCAGGACTTCTGCAAGGCGCGGGCTGGTGACCCGGACGCCCTGGTCGTACCATCGCCCCTCTCGATCCAACATCAGGGGCGGCACCTGCTTCCACCAATCCTGTTCCAAGGATCCCCCTTTGACTTGTCAGCCTCGAGCTGTTCCCCCTAATAGTTGTTGGGGAGCGCGCCGGGCCAAGAACGAGCTACGCAAGGGGCGGCCACGAAGGGACGCCGCTCACATTCGGCGTATCACGTTGGAACGGCACTAGGCCACTAACACCAGCTTGCCAAAGACCTTTCGATCCTCCATCGACCGCTGCGCCTCTGCAGCATCCTTCAAAGGAAAGACCCGGTCTACCACCGGCTTCAGCCTCCCGCGCTCCATCTCCTTCTTGATCCGAAGCAGGTCGGCTTTGGAACCCATGTGGGCGCCCAAGATCGACACCTCTCGCATGAAGAGGTAACGGAGGTCCGTCTGAGCCAGGTAGCCGGCCGTGGCACCGCACGTGACCAGGCGGCCCCCGGCCGCCAGGATTGGGATCAACTTCTCGAAGACGGTGCCGCCAACGTGCTCGAAAATGATATCCACCCCGCGCTTGGCCGTGAGGCGCCGCACCTCAGCAACCAGGTCTTGACTTGCGTAGTCGATTCCCTCATCGGCACCGAGCTCCTTCGCCTTGCCGAGTTTCTCGTCGGTGCTGGCAGTCGCGATGACGCGGGCGCCAAACAGCTTGGCGATCTGAACGGCGGCGCTTCCAACCCCGCTTCCGGCCCCCATGACCAGCACCTCATCGCCGGACCTCACCCTCGCAAGAGTCACCAGCATATTCCAGGCAGTGAGGAAGGTGAGCGGGAACGCCGCAGCCGCTTCAAAGGCCATCCCGTCCGGGATGGGCAAGATGTTCACCTCGGGAAGCTTCACGTACTCAGCGTATCCGCCGTCGATCCGGTATCCGCCGATGATCTGATACGAAGGACACAGGTTGTCACGCCCAGAGAGACAGTGGGGACACTGGCCACAGCTAATCCCAGGTGAGACAACCACCCGTTGACCGGGCTTGATTCGAGTCACGATGCTTCCTACCGCTGCCACCTCACCGGCGATGTCGGAACCGGAAATATGGGGCAGCGGGATCTTTAGCCCTGGCATCCCTTGCCGCGCCCAGACATCCAGATGATTAAGGGCGCAAGCCCTCACCCTGACCAGGACTTCATGCGGACCGATGACAGGGTCTGGAGCATCCTCATACTTCAGGACCTCAGGACCGCCGTGCTCGTGGAACCGAACCGCTTTCATGACCTCTCCTTTCACGGATCTCTTCTAGAAGAATGGGGAACGATCATGCATGAAAACCGGAGCCTGGCTCGATCGTTCACATCGATCCCCTCGCTGGACCGCTATAGAGAATCCGGTTCTCCATTCGATGGTTAGTCAATCCGGTAGTGACAGCCCAGGCTCTGCCGGCATTCCATCGCGGCCAGCAGGATGACCAGCGAGGTTTGAATGCCGTTGCGGAGGCCAATCATGGCGTCGGTCACCTCGGCTTGTTCGTAGAATCTGGAGATCTCAAGATCCAGCTCCCGCAAGATTGCATGGGCCCGGTTAAGCCGTTTTGTGCTGCGAATGAGGCCCACGTAGTTCCACATGGTCTGTTGGATGCTCAGCCAGTCCTGGGCGATTAACGCGGGATCGACGGGTTCATGTTCGTACCGCCATGCGGCAATGGGAGGAAAGTAGAACTCCTCGCCTCGCGCGATACACTCTGCGGCCTGAGCGCCTGCGCGGGTTCCCCACACCAGGCACTCCAGCAGCGAGGCGCTCGCCAATCGGTTGGCGCCATGGACCCCGGAACAGGCAACCTCACCGACGGCCCGAAGACGATGTAGGCTTGACCGTCCCCACTCGTCAATGGCAATTCCGCCGCAACTATAGTGCGCGGCCGGCACGACAGGGATGGGCTCTTTCGTGATATCGACACCATACTTCAGGCAGTGCGCATAAATTCCAGGGAAACGATCGCGGACCTGGTCGGCCGCTTTGTGGGAAATGTCGAGGTACGCGCAGGACTCGCCCGACTCCAGCATCATCTGATGAATCCCGCGCGCCACGATATCCCGCGGTGCAAGCGATCCATCGGGGTGAAACCGTGACATGAATTCTCGACCCCTGCTATCCACAAGGCGTGCCCCTTCGCCTCGCATCGCTTCAGAGATGAGAAATCGACCGCTGGGATGGAAGAAGGTTGTGGGGTGGAACTGCACATACTGCATATTGATGCAACGAGTGCCGGCCCGGTAGGCCATCGCAATGCCGTCGCCCCGCGCGCCCGAAGGATTCGTGGTATGCAGATAAACACGGCCGAGCCCCCCTGATGCCAGGATCGTCTCATTGGCCAAGATGGGGAAGATTTCGCCGCTCGGCTGATCTAGCACATACGCCCCAATGCACGTCGGGGGCTTATAGACATCAAGCGGCTCGACCGAATGGTGAGGAACCGTGAGAAGATCGACTGCGGTGGCTGCGGGGATGAGCTTGACCCTCGGATGAGAGGACAACCTTTCGATGAACGCCTGCTCGATCGCTGATCCCGTTTGATCCTTCTGATGAAGTATGCGTGGAAGTGAATGCGCGGCCTCGGCGGTCAGATCCCATCGTGACGAATCCCCTGACAATTCGTCAAACGGCACCCCAAGCTCATCGATCAGAATCTCCTTGACGAGCGATGGGCCCTCACGGGCAAGCAGCCAGGCTGCCTCCGGAGAACTCAGTCCTGCGCCGGCGGCGAGGATATCGGCCACCAGCTTTTCGGCGGAGTCGTGTTCTCCCTCATAGATGATTCCACCCTGCGCCCAGAATGTATTGCTCTCTTCCGGCTCGGATGATCGTGTGAGTAGCGTGACTTCAGCGTTCCGCTTGGCAGCGGCCAAGGCCGCGGCACATCCGGCGAGTCCGCTTCCGATTATAAGGATATCCGACTTCATTGCTTGCCGACCCCGCTTCAAAGATCTCTTTCGCCAAGAGAGGACACGCTCCCCTTGGCCTCTGGCGAGGGCCTCACGATAGGCGATGGAGGGATTACACGGGTTGAATCTTGAAGCTCATGTCAACTGCGGGGGCGGAATGCGTCAAGGCCCCGATGGACACCCAATCGACGCCGGCCTCCGCAAATTCGCGAACATTGTCGAGCGTGATCCCGCCCGACGCCTCGACCAGTACCTTTCCACCTCTGGGGTCGGCACGCACGAGCGCCACCGCCTGTCGAACCATATCCGGTTTCATATTGTCGAGAAGGACGGCATCAACGTCGTGGCGCAAGGCTTCCCGCAATTCTTCGAGCGTGGCGACCTCAACTTCAAGCCGGTGGGCACGGTCCCCGGCGACTCGAGCAGCTTCAATGGCCGCACGGACGCCGCCGGCGATCCTGATGTGGTTGTCTTTGATCAGGATCGCGTCATCAAGTCCAAAGCGGTGATTGACGCCACCGCCCGCCTTCACAGCATACTTTTCAAACACCCGCAACCCTGGCGTCGTCTTCCGTGTGTCAACAATTCTCGCGTTCGTCCCACGGACAGCATCAACGAAACGTGCCGTCAGCGTGGCGATCCCACTCAATTGCTGCAGAAGGTTCGTTGCGACCCGCTCGCCGGTTAGGAGTGCGCGGGCCTGGCCACGAACGAGCGCTGCCCGTTCGCCCTCTCTGAGATGCTCACCATCCCGATGGCGGTTCTCAACGATTAAGCCTTCGTCCAGAAGGGTAAGGACTTCGATGGCCAGATCAATCCCAGCCAGCACAAGAGGCGCCTTAGCTAAGAAATAGCCGAGCGCCTTTTGATCAGGTGAGACAATTGCCAGAGTAGTAATGTCACCCCGGCCGATATCTTCCTCGAGGAACTTGCTAAGGATTTCGCGGCGCGTCGTCTGGGGGAGCGATTGGAACATGAGGAAGTAGATCGGGAAAAGGTGTCAGCTCATTTCCAGCATCCGCTGGATCGGCCTTAATGCGCGAAGCCGCAGATCTTCATCAAGTGTAATTTCTGGCGCGCGGTTCTTCATACACAGGTAGAGTTTTTCCGGGGTGTTGAGTTTCATATAGGGACAGAGGTTGCAGGCGCAGTCGCCTTCCGGGGGGGCCGGAATGAATGTCTTGTCCGGACAGGCCTTCTCCATCTGATGGATGATTCCTGCCTCCGTAGCGATGATGAATTCCTGGTCCGAACTCTGCTTCACGTAATTCAGGATTCCGCTTGTTGAGCCGATGTAGTCCGCATGCTGCAGAACACGCGGTTCGCACTCGGGATGCGCCAGGACCTTGGCGTGGGGGTGAAGGACCTTGAGCTGGACCAGCTTTTTTTCAGAAAACATCTCGTGAACTATGCAAATGCCCGACCACAGGACCAAATTGCGACCTGTCTTTTTGATGAGGTAGCGACCCAGATTCTGGTCGGGTGCAAAAATGATCGGCTGATCTGGCGGAATTTGGTTGATGATCTTTTCCGCATTGCTGGACGTGCAGATGATATCGCTCATCGCCTTGATCTCGGCGGAGCAATTGATGTAGGTGATAACG
>JBGPUH010000173.1:0-5610 GCA_041491025.1 Methylomirabilis sp. (SeqCode) | reverse complement strand
GGATGTCCCTGTCGATAACGAGCAGGTGGTCGGCCTGAACGCGCGACTGCTGAACCTGACGGCTCAAGCCTACCTGTAGGAGAGGGGATAGGGAGAAGGGAAGATGGCGAAGCTCTACTATGACAAAGACGCAGATCTCTCATTGTTGAAGGGAAAAACGATCGCCATCATGGGATATGGAAGTCAGGGCCACGCCCATGCTTTGAATTTCAAGGACAGCGGCATGGAGGTGATCGTCGGCCTCTACAAGGGGAGTAAATCGTGGGACAAGGCCAAGGCCGACGGCCTGAAGGTCGCAACCTGTGAGGAGGCGGCTCAGACGGGCGATGTCATCATGATCCTGTTGCCCGACCAGACCCACAAGCAGGTGTATCAGGAGGCGATCGAGAAGGCGCTGAAACCGGGCAAGACCCTGATGTTCGCCCATGGCTTCAACATTCACTTCCATCAAATCCTCCCTCCGGCGACCGTGGACGTCTCGATGATCGCGCCCAAGGCCCCAGGGCACCTCATGCGCCAGGTGTTCACCGAAGGCGCCGGCGTCCCGGCCCTGCTGGCCATCCACCAGAACGTTTCGGGGAAGGCAAAAGAGGTGGCGCTGGCCTACGCGAAGGGGATCGGTTGCACGCGGGCCGGTGTCCTGGAAACCACCTTCCGTGAGGAGACTGAGACCGACCTGTTCGGTGAGCAGACGGTCTTGTGTGGGGGGATCTCTGCGCTGGTCAAGGCCGCATTTGAGACGCTGGTCAATGCGGGCTACCAACCGGAAGTGGCCTTTTTCGAGTGCATGCATGAGTTGAAGCTGATCGTCGACCTCATCTACCAGGGTGGCTTGGCGTACATGCGCTACTCGGTCAGCGACACGGCAGAGTACGGTGACTACACCCGCGGCCCCCGCGTCATCGACGAGCGGGTCAAGGCCGAGATGCGGAAGATCCTGGACGAAATCCAGAGCGGGGCCTTCGCTCGCGAGTGGATCCTCGAGAATCAGGCTGGCCGGCCGGGCTTCCTTGCGATGCGCAAGAAGGACGCGGAGCACCCGATCGAGAAGGTGGGCAAGGAGCTCCGCTCGATGATGACCTGGATCAAAGGGCCCGGCACGCACTGATGCTCGACCCTCAATGGGGACGAGATAGCGAGAGCGAGGCGATCAGGTCAGCACCTATCCGAGTCAGACACTAGCGCGTACCAGGCCTTCGCGCATGGGCGGAAAGCCCGCGAGGGCCTTTGTTTTTGGCGTGAGCGCGCGATGTTGGATGAGAGCGGAATGGCCGGTCTGCCGATGGCTCATTCCCTTGAGATCGAGGACATTGTGCCGGTGCGTGAGTACGAGCGTGTTGCGCAGGACGTCAAGGGGCGCTGGAAGTCAATCTGCGGTCCTGCAGCCCCGCAGATGAGGTTTCGGCGGGGCCAGGGAGTTATTCGATCCGGATGAAGATCGCAGACATGTACGGCAAGGGCAAGTTCGGTCTCTCTTTCGAGATCTTCCCGCCCAAGTCTGACGCCGGGGAGGCGCAGCTATTCGCCGCCCTCGATGCCTTGATGGTCTTCCAACCTTCCTTCGTATCCTGCACCTACGGTGCGGGAGGATCAACCAGGGACAAAACGTTGGAGCTGACCGTGAGGATCAGCAAAGCGTTCGGCGTCACAACGGTAGCCCACCGGACCTGCGTGGAATCGACGAAAGATGAGATCCGCCAGTGGTTAAAGAAGGCATCGGATCTGGGCATCGACAATATCGTCGCCTTGCGGGGCGATCCCCCCACAGGGCAGGCGGCGTTTAAGAAACCCGAGGGCGGGCTTGCGTACGCCAACGAGCTCGTCGCGCTGATTCGCCAGGAGTTCCCCCACTTCGGCATCGCAGTCGCTGGCTATCCCGAAACGCACCAGGAGGCACCGAGTCCTGAGGTCGATCTGGCGAACCTGAAGCGAAAGGTGGAGGCAGGGGCAGACGCAGTGATCACCCAGCTCTTTTATGACAATGCCGATTTCCTGGAATTTCGCACGCGTTACAACAAGGCGGGTATTGTCGCACCGCTGATTCCAGGTATCCTGCCAGTGATCACCATGGGTCAGGTTCAACGTATTGCAAGCTTATGCGGGGCCAGGCTGCCGGCACCATTTCTTGTCGACCTGCAACAGTATCGGGATGATCCTCATCGGCAACTCGATGTGGGTGTCCAGTACGCCATCCGCCAATGCCAGGCACTCCTTGACACCGGTATCCCTGGCCTTCATTTCTACGTCCTCAACAAGGCTGAAGCCCCGTGCCGGATCTTACAGGCCCTGAAGCTGCCAAGGTGAGCGTGTGATCCGCTGAGCCTCTCCCGGGTGACTCCCGTCTGCCGTGACCAGGCGATCATGAGGTCGGCGTCTTGCGCGGGCTGGGTTGATGAGGATGAACGCCATGTTGTATCATTGGTGTACAATGATGATGTCAGGGAGCTGGTGAGCGCTTGACACCTACGCCGCTCATTGTGCTTCTCGGGCCGACCGCAGTCGGGAAGTCACACCTCGCCCTCGCGCTGGCGGAAAGAGTAGGGGGCGAGATCCTTGCGGCGGACTCAATGCAAGTATACCGCGGCCTTGACATCGGTACGGCGAAGCCCGACGCCGACGAGCGACGGAGGATCCCCCATCACCTCCTGGATCTCGTGGAACCGGATCAGTCGTTCACCGCTGCCGACTATGCTCGACTGGCGCGCATCACCATTGCCGAGATCCGTGAACGCGGACATGTGCCGATCCTGGTGGGCGGGACCGGTCTCTATGTCAGAGCGCTCTTACGTGGCTTGTTCGAGGGGCCCGGAGAGGACACACCGCTCAGGGAGGCACTGCGCGAGGAGGCGGCGCGGAACGGTGTCTCCACCCTTCACCGGCGGCTTCAGACGCTCGATGCGGAGGCGGCGGCGGCCATCCACCCTCACGATCTGTTCCGGATCGTGCGAGCGCTCGAAGTATTCGCGCTGAGCGGCCGCCCCATCTCGGCCCTCAGGGCGCAGGCACGGCGACATCACACGCCGGTGCCCGGACCCATCCTCCGATTCGGGCTTGAGCGGGACCGGCAGGAGCTCTATCAAAGGATTGAGAAGAGGGTAGAGGAGATGTTGGCCAGGGGATTCTTAGAGGAGGTTCGCAGGCTGCTCGACCGCGGCTATTCTCCTGCTCTCAAGCCGCTGCGGGCCATCGGCTATCGGCATCTGATCGGATACGTGAAAGGGCACACCACCCTTGACCGAGCGGTCACGTGTCTGAAGCGTGACACCAGGCGCTACGCCAAGCGCCAGCTCACCTGGTTTCGTCACGAAGAAGAGAGCGAGTGGCATTGCGTGGAAGGGCCTGCGGGTACCGAGCGGGTGCTGAACTCGTTCGTTCACCGAATCGAGGGCACATGCGCGAGACAGGAATAGAGCGGATGCGCGTGATCCCGGCCGGTCCCCTGAAGGGCGAACTGGCCGTCCCAGGCGACAAGTCGATCACCCACCGCGCCATCATCCTGGGATCGCTGGCCGATGGTATCAGCGAGATCACCGGAGCCTTACGGAGCGACGACTGTCGCCGCACCGCCAAGGCCTTGGCCGCCATGGGCGCCGTCGTCCAAGAGCTCGGTGATGATCAGCTCCGGATTCGAGGATGCGGGCTCCACGGGTTGAAGGAACCGGAGGAGGTCCTGGATGTGGGGAATTCCGGGACAACGATCCGGCTGCTGGCGGGGGTGTTGGCCGCGCAGCCGTTCTTCTCGGTTCTTACCGGTGACCAATACCTCAGCAAGCGGCCAATGGCCAGGATTGCCGTGCCCCTCAGGTCGATGGGGGCCGCGATCCTGGGTCGGGCCAGCGGCACTCTCCCTCCCCTCGCAATCATGGGCGCCCGCCTCAGGGCGATTGATTTCGTCAGTCCGATTGCCAGCGCCCAAATCAAGTCCGCGATCCTTCTTGCCGGCCTATTTGCCGAGGGGGAGACGGCGGTGACAGAGCCGTCCCTTTCTCGTGATCACACGGAGAGGATGATCGAAGCGGTGGGGATCCCGATCCGCCGCAACGGGTTGAGCGTCTGCGTACGGGCCGCCACGAGCATCCCGCCCCTGCACATGTCGATCCCCGGCGACTTCTCGGCGGCCGCCTTCTTTCTTGTGGCGGCTCTGGTCATTCCTGGCTCGGAGCTGACATTGCGAGGGGTGGGCATCAACCCGACGCGCACCGGCCTGCTTGATGCCCTCGCATCAATGGGGGCAGTGGTTGAGCTCAGCCAACACCGTATGGCCTCCGGTGAGCCGGTGGCCGACCTGTTTGTCAGGAGTCAAGCGCTACGCGGGACTGAAGTCGGAGGGACCCTCATCCCCCGAATGCTCGATGAGATCCCGGCGTTCGCTGTGGCTGCGGCAGTCGCGACAGGTCCGACCATCATACGGGATGCGGCAGAGCTGCGGGTCAAAGAGGTGGATCGGCTTACCGCTCTTGCGAAGGAGCTACGTCGTTTCGGCGCGGAGGTGGAAGAGCGCCCGGATGGATTAGTGCTCCGAGGAGGCGCTTCGCTCTCCGGATGTGACTGCGACAGTTGGGGAGACCACCGGATGGCCATGGCCTTGGCTGTGGCAGGCCTCGCGGCAAGGGGAATGACGAGCATCTCCGATCCGCTCTGCGTCTCCAGCTCGTTCCCCGATTTCTGGGCGCGACTGAACGCGATTCTGCCAGGTGCGGCCGTGTCTGTGGAGGGCTAATGCCCATCCCGGCTACGCAAGGTGACAGGGAAACGGGAAGGGCATATGGCCGCCTCATCATCGCCATCGACGGGCCGGTCGGGGCCGGAAAAAGCACCGCGGCACGCCTCCTGGCCAACCGGCTTGGATACCGGTATATCGATAGCGGCGCCATGTATCGGGCCCTGGCCTGGAAGGCACTTGAGGCGGGCCTCGACCCGGACGATGAGGAACGGGCTCGACACCTTGCTGACTCATTGTCCATCGCGCTCGTGCCTTCAGGTGATCGGGAGCTGGTTCTCGTAGATGGGCAGGACGTGAGCCGCCAGATCAGGAGGCCAGAGGTGGAACAGGCCTCTTCGAAAATCTCGGCGTTCGCCAGCGTCCGTCGTGTCATGGTCGCGCGCCAGAGAGAAATGGCGGCGCAGGGAGGGATCGTGATGGACGGGCGCGACATTGGTACGGTCGTGTTTCCGGACGCCGATGTGAAGTTCTACCTCGAGGCCCGCCTGGAGGTGCGAGCCACACGCCGTTACCTCGAGGCCCAAGCTGCGGGTACCCCTCGAGGGCTGGAGGAGCTCGCGGAGGAGATCAAGGCGCGAGACGCCAGAGACATGGGGAGAAGTGCCTCGCCGCTCCGAAAAGCAGATGATGCCATGACCATCGATACCACCGGTTTGAACGCTGTTCAAGTCGTCGAGGCAATGGAGGAGGAAATCAGGCGGAAGCTGATCGAGTCGAGACGGTGCACGTGACGGGCGCACATTTTTTTCTTGCATTCCCTGGACACCGGGGTATATTATGAAGTTCGCGTTTTTGCAGGGTTTTTCCCTCCAGAAGGCGATCCAGCAACTCGTCTATAGGGCGAGTCGCCTGTTCTGTCTCGGCATTGCGAAAGTCGTCTTTCGGAT
>JBGPUH010000172.1:0-5612 GCA_041491025.1 Methylomirabilis sp. (SeqCode) | reverse complement strand
GTCGAGTGGCCGCCGGCAAGCCGGTCCTGTCCGAAGAGAACATCGAGGCCAGCTACCCGCTTCCGCGGGAGTGGACCGGAAGCGGGGAGACCTTCCTCCTGAAGGTCCAGGGTGACAGCATGCGGGACGCCCGCATCTTTGATGGCGACCTCGTGCTCGTGAAGGTGCAGCGTGAGGCGCTCCCCGGCGAGATCGTGGTGGCGATGGTGGATGACGAGGTGACGGTCAAGCGCTTCCAGATGGAGGGCAAGAGGGTGATCCTCAAGCCCGAGAACGAGGACTTCTCGCCCATCAGGATCGGGAAAGAGACGCGCTTCAGGATCTTAGGAAAAGTCATTGGGGTCTTTCGCAGGTTTTAGCTCGCCAGCATCCACAGTGTTTGTCGAGGAAAGCAGGCTTGACAAAGTCCTTGTAAGCGATGGATAGTACTTGCGATTGTGTTCTTACCGGAGTGAGGGGGTTTACGAAATAGCCTGCAGGAATCGGGCAGTACACTTAATAGTTGGGCGGCCGAGATGAGGCGGGGCCTTTGTCCTATAGTCCTGCTGGGCTGATGAGGTAACCTTCCCGTGAAGTTAGGGGCAAACATGCTGGACCCACTGGAATCTGCTGAGAACGGGAGGCGAGCAGTTAGCCGCGCCCTCGATCCTAACCGCCGGAGCATCCTCGGGCAGTTCTTCACCCCTCCTGCGACAGCCCGCTTCATGGCCTCCCTTGCCGATCCACGGTGTGAGCGCATTCGTTTCCTTGATCCTGGCGCTGGAGCTGGAGCACTGACAGCGGCGTGGGTCGCCGAGATATGCTCGCGCACGCGTCGTCCTAGGGAGGTCGCCCTGACCGCATTTGAGATAGATCAGGCCCTCCTACCGCTACTCCAGCAGACGTTAGCGGCCTGCGAGCGAGCGTGTGCCGAGGTTGGCATAGCCTGCAAATGGGAGGTCCGAGCAGGGGACTTCATCGAGGCGGCTGTCTGCGCCCTCGACACCGGCCTCTTTCCCACCGAGCCCCTCGCGTTTGATCTAGCGATCCTCAATCCGCCCTATAAGAAGTTTCGGAGCGAGTCTCGTACGCGTCAACTCCTCCGCCGCGTTAACGTAGAAACGAGCAACCTCTACGCAGCCTTTCTTGCCCTCGTCGTCATGCTTCTGGACGACGAAGGAGAGCTTGTTGCCATTACACCAAGAAGCTTCTGCAACGGACCGTATTTTCGACCATTTCGTAGGCACCTGCTGAGCAGCGTCAACCTGAAGAGGGTTCACGTTTTCGAATCGCGGGACCACGCCTTCCGTGACGACGGTGTGCTTCAGGAAAACGTGATTCTTCACGGCGTAAAGGGAGTCCGTCAGAAACGCACCGTCCGAATCTCGTGGAGTCGCACCCCTGAGGATGAGAATATCGTAGAGCGGGCCGTCCCGTTTCGACGGGTTGTCCGGCCTGGTGACGCCCAGGCGTTCATACATCTCGTCCTCGATCGCGAGGGTCAAGCCCTCGCTGACGCAATGGAGAGGCTCCCCTGTACGCTAGACGACCTAGGGCTGGCGGTGAGTACAGGTCGCGTTGTGGACTTTCGGGCTCGTCGCTGGTTGCGTTCACAGCCCATCGCGGAAACCGTTCCGCTCATCTATCCGACCCACTTCGATGCCGGCGTCGTCCGGTGGCCGAAGCCGACGGCCAAGAAACCGAATGCCATCATTTACAACAACAGCAGCGCGGCACTCATGGTCCCTCCTGGGGTATACGTGCTCGTCAAGCGCTTTTCTGCGAAGGAGGAGCGGCGTCGAGTCGTGGCTGCGGTTTTCGATGATCGCATCGTGGCGTGTGATGCCGTGGGCTTTGAGAATCACCTCAACTATTTCCATGAGCATGGTGCATCGCTCGAACGGACGCTGGCCTGGGGCCTGTCTGGGTTTCTGAATTCTTCGCCTCTCGACAAATACTTTCGCCAATTCAACGGCCACACTCAGGTCAACGCCGCCGACCTTCGCGCCCTGCGCTATCCGACGAGGGCCGCCTTGATCAACCTCGGGCGCAGACTCCGGGGCAACATCCCGAGCCAGGACGCGCTTGATGCTGTGGTTGCTGACACGCTGGGTTTGCGCTGATGGCCAGCGATCGCAAACGACGCATCGCCGAGGCGCAGGAGATCCTCGCCGCTCTTGGTTTGCCCAGAGAGCAAAAAAACGAACGCGCCGCCCTCACTCTGTTGGCCCTCGTCGATCTCACACCGACGAAAGCTTGGTCGGCGGCGGCGAATCCCCTGATGGGAGTGACGCCCATCATGGAGTTCGCCGCAAAGCACTACCGAAAGAAGTGGGCACCAAACACACGCGAGACTGTTAGGCGGTTCACCCTCCATCAATTCGAACAAGCAGGATTGGTTGTTGCGAATCCCGATGAGCCTGGTCGCCCCACAAACAGTCCGAATTACTGCTACCAGATCGAGCCACGTGCGCTCGTGATTATCCGGACCTTCGGCACTACGAAGTGGGTTGACGCGCTGAGGCGCTACCTTGTGGACGTTCGGACGCTTGTGCAGCGCTACGCGCAGGCGCGGAGCATGCGCCGCATCCCTCTCGTCCTTGCCGCTGGGGTGACGATTGAGCTGTCACCCGGTGGGCAGAACGCGCTTATTCGCAAAGTCATTGATGCGTTCTGCCCCCGCTTTACGCCTGGCGCGAGGCCGCTATATGTGGGAGACACAAGGCAAAAGTGGGCCTACTTCGATGAGGACGGCTTAGGCGCGCTGGGTGTCGTAGTCGAGGAGCACGGCAAGATGCCAGACGTTGTGGTGCACTATACGGACAAGAACTGGCTTGTTGTGATTGAGGCCGTAACGAGCCACGGCCCAGTGAACCCAAAGCGGTTGGCGGAGTTGAAGTCGCTCTTCTCGGGTAGCAGCGCAGGGCTGGTCTTCGTGACTGCCTTCCTCAATCGTCGTGGGCTGCTGAAGTATCTGAGTGAGATTGCGTGGGAGACTGAGGTGTGGGTTGCGGACACACCCGACCACATGAACCATTTCAACGGAGAGCGATTCCTTGGACCCTACCCGTGATCATGCCTACGCGCGGTGTGGAGCCCGCGATGACGGCCCGCTGCGGTGGCCGCCCAACAACAGCATGTAGCTGGCGGCGATTCGCGCCGCCGCTGACGCCCTGAGCCGTTAGACGCGCGGGACTTGCCTAGGTGGCGAGGTGAATCGTCGGCCCAGCAAGATTGATTTCGCGGCACCACATGACAAGCTGTACACCCCGGAGGTTGGCCCCTGGGCAGAGGACAAGTATCGTCTCTTTTGGTGCTACGCCGACCTGTTCGCCACCTCGATGAAGGGCAAATGGGATCAACGTGTCTATGTCGATCTGTTCTCAGCGGCTGGCCACGCGCGCGTTGGCGAGAACGGCCCCTACCTCCGCGGGACACCGCTCCTCGCCTTGTGCGTTGCGCACCCTTTCGACTGGTACGTATTCTGTGACCAGGATCCGAACTGCATCTCAGCCCTTCGGAGGCGCGTGGAGACACTGCGTCCGAGTGCTGAAGTTCGATACGTGCCGGGAGACGTGAACCACATCACCTCTCAAATAGTCAAGGAGATGCCGCCCCTCGTGTCAGGCAAGAAGGTCCTTGCCTTCTGCTTCGCTGACCCATGCAAATTACGAGACCTTCACTTCACTACCATCCGAACTCTCGCCCAGCGGTACATGGATTTCATGGTGTTGATTCCAGCCATGGATCCCCGCCGGAATGAAGCGACCTACCGCGATCCTTCCAGCGATGTCGTAGACCTCTTCGTAGGAACCCCGGCTTGGAGGGACGAGTGGGGGAAGAAGCAGAACGCAATAACCTTCGATGTGTTTGTTGCAGAGTTCTTCTCTAGCCAGATGAGCCACCTTGGTTACACTCACGGGGGTCTACAAGACAGCCTCCTCGTCCGCTCAACCGAGAAGAATCTTCCCTTGTACAGGCTTGGGTTCTACAGTCGGCACGAGCTTGGGGGGCGATTCTGGAAAGAGGCCAGGAGGTACAGCAATCCTCAGCTGGATTTGTTGTGAAAGGATGAAGGCACATGGCACAGTCGTCCCATATAGAGTGGACTGACGCGACGTGGAATCCTGTGACCGGTTGCTCGAAGATTAGCGCCGGTTGCAAGTTCTGTTACGCGGAAAGAATGGCGATCCGTCTGCAGGCGATGGGCCAGGCTCGCTACACCAATGGTTTCGCTGTAACCCTGCATCCTGACCTGCTGGACGCACCCAAGCGATGGCGTTCACCACGCCTCGTATTCGTCAACTCCATGAGTGATCTGTTTCACGAGAGCGTCCCGGCTTCCTTCATCAAACAAGTCTTTCAGACTATATCGGAATGCCCGCAGCATATCTTTCAGATTCTCACGAAGAGAAGCAGGAGACTGAGGGAGTTAGCGCCGGAGCTTCGATGGCCAGAAAACCTCTGGATGGGAGTGAGTGTTGAGGACGCCCGAGTGGTTTTCCGGATCGAAGATCTTGTTCAGGTGCCAGCCGCGGTCCGGTTCCTATCCTGCGAACCACTCATAGGTCCGCTCGACGCGCTCCCGCTCGACCGGATCGGCTGGGTCATTGTCGGTGGCGAGTCTGGACCGGGTGCCAGGCCCATGCGCCGCGAGTGGGTCCTGTCGCTGCTGGGGCAGTGTCGAGAGCACAACGTCCCGTTCTTTTTCAAGCAGTGGGGTGGCACTTGGAAGAAGAGAACAGGACGTACGTTGAACGGCAGAACCTACGATCAGCTGCCCCGGCCGCGTCCCCCGCTCTCCGCGCAGCCCGGTGTAACGGCAAAAGCTCCATGCACGACACCTAACACGCCGGTCCGGTCGCCAGCCGCCTTGCGTGTCACGCCGCTCACGACGCAAGCGCGGCGCCACGCGGTCCGCGGCTGACCGGCATGGCGTTAGGTGCGAGAGAGGAGAAGAGTTGTAACATGCATAGTGTCACAAAAGGATGGAAATGCCGGGACCAGATCGCCTCTGCATGTATAGTGTCCCTTTTGTTGGTTGTCGTGGTGAGTGGCCTCCTGGTGAGCGTTGCTGACGTCCACAGCCAAAGCATCGTCGGTCCTGATGAAGGGCGGGTTCTGCAAGTCCTCGGCGAGGCGATTACTGTGAAGATCGGTGGCGAGCAGACCGGCGGCAGGTACGCGGTGATCGAGGAAGTGTCGCCCGTCGATAGCGGCCCCCCCTTGCATCTGCATCGCCATGAAGACGAGATCTTCTATGTGGTGGAGGGGGAGATAGAATTTCAACGGGGTGACCAACGCTTCCGCGCCAAAGCGGGAAGCACTGCGTTTCTCCCGAAAGACGTTCCTCATACCTTCCGCAATGTCGGGACGACACCGAGCAAGGTGCATGTGGTGATTATTCCTGCCCGCTTTGTTGGGTTTTTCGAAGACATCAATGCGCTCACGAAGCCGACTCCGGAACAGGCAGTGGAACTGGGGAAGAAGTATGACCTCACCTTTCCACCACCGCCCAAAGGAAACTAGGCAAGCTCTGGTTAGGTGGCGGTGGGGTTGAGGGTTGAAAGCGCCTGGCGGTGATGAGTTCATTCTTGCAGAGATCGACGATTTCAATCGGGAGATTGAATTGG
>JBGPUH010000171.1:0-5629 GCA_041491025.1 Methylomirabilis sp. (SeqCode) | reverse complement strand
CGGTCAGAACTGAGATTAAACCTGGGTATAAAACTTTCCTGACCCTGAGCGTGACCCAAAACCTCCTGAAGAACTTCGGGGTCGATGTCAACACCGCCCCCATCAAGATCGCGCGAAACAATCAGGCGATTTCGGTGACGCAGCTCCGTCAGCAGGCCAACCAAGTGATCACCAATGTTCACACCGCCTACTGGAACCTGGTTTTTGCCATCGAGAACCTGGAAGTCCAGAAGCGCTCGCTTCGCTTGGCCAGGGAGCTGGAAGACTTGAACAAAGCGCGCGTTCGGGCAGGGGTGGCGGCACCGGTTGAGGTGACTCAGGCTGAAGCCCAGGCAGCGGCCCAGGTGCAGAACGTCATCCTGGCCGAGAAGGCCATCAAGGATGCCGAGGATCAGCTCAAGCTCATCATTAACCTCCCTGACGGGGAAAAGATCTGGGCCAGAACGTTCGTGCCGGCCGACGCGCCGCCGTTCGAAGTGGTCCAGGTGGGTGCGGAGGCCAGCATTCAAGAAGCCTTGGAAAAGCGGCCCGAGTACGCGGCGGCAAAGCTCACACTGGAGAACACCGATATCAACCTCCGGGTGGCCCGGAACCAGTTGCTGCCCAGCCTCCAACTTCAAGGCAGCGTCGGTCTCAACGGTCTTAACGACATCAATCAGGGTCTCGGCAGCGATTACGGTAACCTGACCTCGGGAGACTTCTACTCCTGGTCTGCGGCCCTGGTCCTGAGCTACCCGCTCGGCAATCGCTCGGCTAAATCGGCCTTTGTGCAGGCGAGGCTGACCGATGATCAGGCCAGGGTCAGTCTGCTGAATCTCAAGCGTCAGATCATCTCCCAGGTCCGCGAGGGGGTCCGGCGGATCGAGGCCGATGTCAGGCGAGTGGAGGCCACCCGGGCGGCTCGGGCACTGGCAGAGGAGCAGCTCCGGGTTGAGCGAAAGCGGCTCGAGGCTGGCGTCACGACCACCTTCAATGTTCTCTCGTTTCAGCGCGATCTGGCCGCGGCTCAAGCTAGCGAGATCCAGGCGATCACGACATACAATCAGGACCTAGCGAATATGGAGTTCGTGAAAGGCACGGTCCTCGAAAAGAATCGGTTGGAGTTGTAAAGCCCTCATGAAAGCGCCAAAAGGGAAAGTGCTGCTTGCGATTGTTGGGATGATCGCTCTCCTTGGGCTCGGCGGCTGGGCCTTCTTCCGTGGGCAGGGCCACGTTGAGTATCGGACGACCAAAGTCGAGCGGGGGGACATCGAGGCCACGATCTCCGCCACCGGCAACCCCAACGCCGTGGTCACCGTCCAGGTCGGCAGCCAGGTCTCTGGGAACATCAAGGAACTCCGTGCCGACTTCAACACCAAGGTCAAGAAAGGACAACTGGTGGCCAGAATCGATCCCGAGATCTTTGAGGCCAAGGTGAACCAGGCCAAGGGGAACCTGGACAACGCTCGGGCGGCCATCCTGAACGCACGGGCCATGCTCCAGAAAACCGAAGCCGATGTCGCCAACGCCAAGGCCTCCCTGGAGGGTGCGAAGGCGAACGTGGCCAAGGCCAAGGTGGCCGTTCTGGATGCTGGCATAAAGCTCAAGAGCCGGATCGAGCTGTTCAGGGAAGGGGGGATCTCGGAGGAGGAGCGCGATTCAGCCAAGGCCACCTCCGATTCCAACGTTGCAGCGCAGGAGGCCGCGCAAGCCCAGGAGGAGGCCGCTCGCTTCACTATCCGCGCGGCCCAAGCCCAGTACGAAGTGGCTGTTGCGCAACTCGCCGGAGCCGAGGCGCAAGTGAAACAGAACGATGCGGCGCTCAAGCAGGCTCAGGTTGACCTCGACCATACGTACATCCGGGCGCCGGTTGATGGCACGGTGGTCTCGAGGAACGTGGACGTCGGGCAGACCGTGGCGGCAAGCCTGCAAGCCCCGACCCTTTTCCTGATCGCGCAGGACCTGACCAAGATGCAGGTGGACACGAACGTGGACGAGGCAGACATCGGTCGGGTTCGGGTGGGGCAGCCCGCTACCTTCACAGTGGATGCCTACCCGGGTGAGACCTTCAAGGGAAAGGTTGTCCAAATTCGACAGGCGGCGATGAACGTCCAGAACGTCATCACCTATGATGCCGTGGTCGCCGTCGCCAACCAGGATTTGAAGCTTTTCCCAGGGATGACGGCCAACGTGAAGGTCCTGGTGGACAAGCGAGAGCATGTCCTCAAGATCGCCAACGGTGCCTTGCGTTTCAGACCTCCTGAGGTCAAGGGACAGGCCAAGCCGGGCGGAAACGGGGCTGTCCGGACCGCCCAGCCCCCGCCTGCTGGCGAAAAGGCATCGGGTTTGCGGGTTGACCGAAAAGCCGGAAGGGAGCAGACTGTCTGGGTCATTGGAGACAACAGGATACCGTGGCCGGTAACGGTGAAGCTTGGGATCACCGACGGGAGTTTCAGTGAACTCACCGAGGGCGATCTGAAGGAAGGACAGGAATTGATCATCGGGGTGGCATCGAAGGAGGGATCCACCACAAGCGGGCAGGCCCAACCGTTCGGCCAGCGCGGCCCGAGATTCTAAGGGCACGTCATGACAGCCCTGATCGAGATCGAGGATCTGGTGAAGAACTACAAGCTGGGCGATGTCACGGTCCAGGCTTTGAGAGGGGTTTCGCTTCAGATCGAGCGCGGCGAGTTTGTGGCGATCATGGGGGCTTCCGGGTCAGGCAAGTCCACCCTCATGAACATCCTGGGTTGTCTGGACAAGCCGACATCCGGAACCTACCGGCTCGACGGCGTCAGCGTGGGTGAGCTCGGCCGGGATGAGCTGGCCGAGATCCGGAACAAGAAGATCGGCTTTGTCTTTCAGACATTCAATCTCCTGGCCAGGACCAGCGCGGTGGAGAACGTAGAGCTTCCTCTTCTCTACAACGGCACGGCAGCCCACGATCGGCGAGCCAGGGCACTCAAGGCTCTTCATGCCGTCGGCCTTGCCGGCCGGGAAGAGCACCACCCGAGCCAGCTCTCGGGCGGCCAGCAGCAGCGGGTGGCGATTGCCAGAGCCCTCGTCAACGATCCCCGAATCATCCTGGCCGATGAACCGACCGGCAATCTGGACTCCAGGACCAGCGTCGAACTGATGGCCATCTTCCAGCGCCTGAACAGGGAGGCCGGGATCACGTTGGTCCTCGTGACCCATGAGCTGGACATCGCCGCCTATTCCGGCCGCAATATCCACTTCAGGGATGGCCGTCTGGTCAGGGACGACAAGGTTGAGCGTCCTCGACAGGCCCAGGAAGAGGTGGCGCAGCTTCCCGCGGAGGAGGAGGGCTAGGATGCATATTCTCGCCAGCGTCCGGGTTGCGCTAGGGGCCCTGAAGGTCAATAAACTCCGGTCGATCCTGACCATGCTGGGGATCATCATCGGCGTCGCCGCGGTCATCGCCATGTTGGCCGTTGGCTCCGGGGCCACCGCCCGCATCCAAGAGCAGATCCGGAGCATCGGGAGCAACATCATCATCGTCCTGTCAGGGAGCACGACCAGCGGAGGCATCCGGCTCGGGACGGGGTCGGTCCTGACCCTGACGGAGGAGGATGCCAAGGCGATCGCGAGCGAGTGCGCGGCAGTCGCGTTGGTGGCCCCGACCAGCCGTGGAACGGCACAGGTGGTGTTCGGGAACACCAACTGGTCCTCCGTGATCCAGGGGACAACGCCAGAATTCCTGGAGATCCGTGACTATAGCGTCTTGTCGGGCCAATCGTTCACCTGGCAGGATGTGGACGGAGCGACGAAGGTGGCGCTCCTTGGTCAGACCGTAGTCGATAATCTCTTCGGGGGAACCGATCCGGTCGGACAGATCGTCCGTATCAAGAAAGTCCCATTCACTGTTGTCGGTGTCCTTTCGCCAAAGGGGCAGTCGCCCGGGGGCCAGGATCAGGACGATATCGTCCTGATCCCTCTCTCCACGGCCAAGAAGAAGGTTCTCGGGGTCAGCCAGGCCAATGCGCGCTCCGTCGGGGTCATCATGGTCCAGGCTCGTGGTCCGGCGGTGATGAAGGAGGCAGAAGAGCAGATGACGGTGCTCCTCCGGCAGCGGCACCGGCTCCAGCCGGGGCAGGAAAACGACTTCAACATCCGTAATCTTTCAGAGGTCTTCGCCGCACAGGAAGCGTCGGCCCAGGTGATGTCGATCCTGCTCGGGGCGATCGCATCGGTCTCCCTTCTCGTCGGCGGGATCGGGATCATGAATATTATGCTGGTGTCCGTGACGGAACGCACTCGGGAGATCGGATTGCGGCTGGCCGTGGGCGCCCGAACCCGTGACATCCTGACACAGTTTCTCGTGGAAGCGGTCACCCTGTCGCTCATCGGCGGAATGATCGGAATCGCCTTCGGCGTGGGCGCCTCCACGTTGATCTCGTACTTTGCACAGTGGTCCACGCTGATCAGCGGGAGTTCCATCCTCATGGCGTTTACCTCCGCTGCGATGACGGGGGTGTTCTTCGGCTACTACCCTGCACGAAAGGCGGCCTTCCTGGATCCGATCGAGGCGCTGAGATATGAGTAAGAACCGTGTGATGTCCAGCGCGACCATTTGTTCAACACTGCGGCCCTTTCAGATACGGAATCACCCACCCACATACTCCTTGACAGCCCATTCGTCAACGCATAGACTTTCCCTGCTCCCCCGCACCTGAGTGAGGTTGGACGGGAGAGCATTGCCCCCTGGCGGCACCATCCTTTAATTCACCTCCCAACTTCGAGAACACACGTCATACTGCATCACTCCTTGCTTTGCTGGGGGCGTAACGTTCAGGTCCACCTGCTCCTGGCAAGTGCAGCTCGAAGCCGCGCAACACGATCCCTTGTGCTTCACCGTGGAGGGGCGAGGAGGAAGGAATGAGAGACGTAAGGATCATCGAGGATTCGAGTCAACAGTCCTGGATGAGAAAGTCGACCATCGGGCTCGAAGATCGCTTTCGCGGTTCGGGCTCATCTGGTCCAATCCGGGGCGGAGCTCCACGATGCCGGGGGAACGAGTAGGTTGGAGCAGGAGGGGCACGGAGAAGGCTGTGAGGTGATACACAACATACACGTGAAGGAGGGTCTCATGGAATGCAGGCACGACGTCGTTCCCGAGATTCCAGTGGGCCATGACATGAGTGGCGGGCTGTCAGCCGTTGTTGATGCAGTCCGCAAGGCTGCCGGCGAGTTGGAAATCTACGCTGGTGCCGCAGAGGGGATGATCCGGGAGCGCGAGCAGCTTCGTGCTCGCTGTGCCGGGCTCGAGCGCGAGCATGAGCAACTCCGTCAGTCGCACGAGGCGCTCCTGCGCGAACACCAGGCCGCTCAAGTGGGCCTCGGGCAGCTCCAGACCGAGCAGGCGGCGCTCCGTCAGGAACATGAGGGGGCCTCACGAGCCTTCCGGGAACTGCGGGACCAGTATCAGGCGCTCACGCAGGAGCGGCAGAAGACTGCTGACGAACTCGAAGCGATCTTTCGGCGGCTACGCCCCTGACTTCTCGCCAAGGCGGGCCACGGGATGAGGCACTGGAACTGCGGCACGGCGAATGGGCTCCTGGGCGTCTTGGACTCGGAAGCAATCTCGACGAGCTGCCCAACTGAACCCCGTGCGGATCTTGCGGTTCGAAGG
>JBGPUH010000170.1:0-5706 GCA_041491025.1 Methylomirabilis sp. (SeqCode) | reverse complement strand
GCGGGCACCCCAGGCGTCGAAAGCTGGTACGTCTACGGCAAGGAGAAGTATGGCTTCGAGCTGGGCGGCGGGGTGACGGCGGTCATTGCGCCCGGCCTGTACCCCTTCCTCGATACCGGACAGATCAACGGTCTGATCGGTGGGTTGCGCGGGGCGGCCGAGTACGAGATCCTGATCGGGCTAAAGGGGAAAGGGGTGGCCGGGATGGACGCGCAGTCAGCCACTCATTTCGTCATCATCGCTCTGATACTGCTTTGCAACTTCCTCTATTTTTTGGCTCCGAAGACGACGGTTCGATCCGGCTCCCCGCAGGGGATTGCGCGCTAATGGCCGCTTCGGTCTTCATCGGGGCCTGGGTGGCAGCGGGTCTCACTCTATTCATGTTCAGCTTCCTGTACAAGGACAACCCGTTCTTCAGGTTCGGGGAGCACCTCTATGTCGGAATCTCGATGGGGTACATCATTGTTCGGATCCACTACGACGTGATGATGAAGAGTTTGTACAGTCCAGTAATCCGGGAGGGGAAATGGTGGCTCCTGATCCCTGCCATTCTGGGCCTCCTGGTTCTCGCTCGCTTCATTCCGAAGGTGAGCTGGCTCAGCCGGATCTCATTTGCAGTGATCGTGGGCTTCGGCTCCGGCGTGGCCATCCCCCGGATCATCTCCTCCAACATCCTTCAACAGGTGCAAGGGACGCTGAAACCGATCTTGAACTCCGGACAGCGTCCCTTCGGGATGACGCAATTCAACTCCCTCTTGATCCTCGTGGGTGTTGTCACGGTCCTGGTCTACTTCTTCTTCTCCATCGAGCACAAAGGACCGATCCAAATCTGCGCCAGGATCGGAATCTACTTCCTCATGATCAACTTCGGCGCAGGCTTTGGCTATACCGTCATGGCCAGGATGTCGCTGCTGATCGGCCGGTTCGATGACCTGATCCTCTTTGCCTCCCGCGAGTACGCCTATGCCTCACTGATCCTGCTTGTGTTGGTGACCCTCGGCCTCATCCTATGGGAGCGTGGTTCGGCTAAGCTCACCACAGGCGGTTCGACTGGCCTCACAACCGACAGCAGCCAGCACGCCGAAGCCCCTTCTGACTGAGCCCTTCGACCCCTCCCTCATTTCGCCTGTACCCTCACCCCTATACCGCCAACGCTCTCTTCTGGGGCCGATTTACGATGAGGATCGCTACCGCCACCAGACCCAAGACCAGCCCGAGGTACGATGTCAGCGGATTTCGCCGGAAAGACGGGCAGCAGTGCTGGTCCTGAAACAATTCAGCACTTGCAAACATGGGAAACGGAGAGGAGGCGTAGAGCCTGCTGGAAACTCGATGGTGCCGAAGGGGGGACTCGAACCCCCACGGGTGTAAGCCCACCGCCCCCTCAAGACGGCGTGTCTACCAGTTCCACCACTTCGGCCCGAGGGTATGATGACAACGGCCGCCCTCACCTGTCAATGGAAATCTGGCCTCGTCGCCTCGTATGATCAGTCCACTCTTTCCCTGCAAGAGGGTCGTTTTGGCTTGAACCGCTCAGTCTCATTGAGTATAGTGAGCGATAGGTCGTCATCGTTCAATTCATCATCTGGCAAGAGCCCTTAGAGGAGAGTTGCATGGAGCATCACATGGAGCGAATCGGTCTGTGGATCGTGGGGGTGATCCTGGTCGGATGCGCAACTGCTCACATTGAAGAGCAGCGGATCATCACCGGACGGATTACCGATCAACAGGGTCGCCCAGTTCCGAAGACCCCCGTGCTGGTGGTGGGACGGAAGCTCGACCTAGATATCAAGTTCGAATACAAGCAGCTCGACAGGCGGCAATTGAAGGTCCTGACCGACCACGACGGCCGTTACAGGGCTGAACTCACCCCGAGCGAACTCGGGAATAACCTCTACCTTTTCTTCTATGCCGAAGAGGGGTTCGATGGTGTCCGGTTTCAGAAACCGGATGGCGTCGATATCACGAGCCAACTGAAGGGGGCAAGAGAGCTCAGGATCGATCAGGTGCTCCTCGACAATCCGAAATGGAAGGAGGTGCAACAAAAAATCGCGCACTACGGCGCCGATTCGATGAGGGGAAAGGTCCTCCGTCAGTTGGGTCTCCCGGAACGAGTTGACCGCGGGGTGGGTAACCCGCCGACAGAGACGTGGTGGTACTATACGAAGGGGATTAGTTACCGTTTTGCCGGGCCTGCGATCGAGGGGTCGTACACGTTCCAGCCGATCCGAGGCGTGCTGCCGCCTCCCGTCACGAAGTAGCGGCACGCCCATTCCGTTTCCCTACACCTTGCCAGGCCAAAATAATCAGTTATAATTACAGTTTGACCTCGCGGGAAATTCTTGCGTGACTGTCCGCGGGGGAAGGTGAGGCATGTCCAGCGGCAAGATTATCATCAGGGGCGCGCGGGAGCACAATCTGAAGGGGATCGATCTCGAGATCCCCCGCGACAGGCTGGTCGTCATCACCGGCGTCTCCGGCTCCGGGAAGTCGTCACTGGCCTTCGACACCATTTATGCGGAGGGGCAACGCCGCTACGTCGAATCGCTCTCCGCTTACGCCCGCCAGTTTCTGGAGCAGATGGACAAACCGGATGTGGACCTGATCGAGGGACTTTCGCCGGCGATCTCCATCGAGCAGAAGACCACCAGCAAGAACCCTCGTTCAACTGTGGCGACGGTCACGGAGATCTATGACTACCTCCGGTTGCTGTTCGCCAGGGTTGGCAAACCGCACTGTTACTCTTGCGGCAAGCCAATCGCGTCACAAACGGTGCAACAGATCGTGGATCAGCTCATGGCGTGTCCGGCGGGGACGAAGTTCCAGGTCCTGGCCCCGGTTGTGCGTGGCCGCAAAGGGGAGTATCGGCAGATCTTTGCCGACATGCGCAAACAGGGGTTCGTCCGGGTTCGGGTGGATGGCAAGCCCCGCGAGCTGGAGGAATCGATCGAGCTGGACAAGAACAAAAAGCACACCATCGAGGTGGTCGTGGACCGGCTGATCCTGAAAGACGATGTCAGAAAGCGGCTCGCCGACTCGCTGGAGACCGCCCTCACACTCAGCGAAGGGGTCGTGACCATCAACCTTCTTGAGCCGCCGAGGGACGTGACCTTTTCCGAGCGTCTGGCTTGCATCGATTGTGGCGTGAGCTATCCGGAAATCAGCCCTCGCATTTTCTCCTTCAATAACCCGCACGGTGCCTGCCCGACCTGCGGCGGTCTCGGTACGAAGCTGGAGGGGCGGATCGAAAACCTCCCCGGGATCCTGCAGCCGTGGCACGGCGGCCCCAGCGTTCATTACCTGGACCGCCGCTATAAAGAGACGTCTTCATCGAGGGTTCGGGAGGAGATCGAGAATTATGTCGAGCAGTTGGCCAGCGTGCGCCCCTGCCCAGAGTGTGATGGGGCGCGTTTGCGAAAGGAGTCGTTGGCCATCAAGGTGGACAACAAGTCCATTGCGGAGGTGACGCGATACTCGGTCAAGGAGGCGCTCAGGTTCTTCCAGGACCTGTCGCTCAGCGAGAAAGACCGTGAGATCGCCCGCCGCATCCTGAAGGAGCTGCGCGAGCGCTTGACTTTTCTCGTCAACGTAGGACTCGAGTACCTGACCCTGGACCGGACTGCGGCCACCCTGGCGGGCGGGGAGGCACAGCGGATCAGGCTGGCCACCCAAATCGGCAGCTCACTGGTTGGTGTCCTCTACATCCTGGATGAGCCGAGCATCGGGCTGCATCAAAGAGATAACGTCCGCCTCCTGAACACCTTGAAGCGCCTCCGCGACCTGGGGAACACGGTGCTCGTTGTGGAGCACGATGAAGAGACGATTCGGTCCGCAGATTACGTCATCGATCTAGGTCCCGGGGCCGGGATTTCCGGAGGGAGGGTAGTGGCCTGTGGACCTCCTGGCGACATCATCAAGTGCAAGACCTCGCTCACCGGTCAGTACTTGTCCCGCCGCCTCAAGATCCCTGTCCCCCGCGTGCGGCGTGCAGGCAATGGACAGGTTGTGACTGTCGTCGGCGCCAGAGAGCACAACCTCAAGAACATCGAGGTGGAGTTCCCCCTGGGTCTCTTCACGTGCGTCACCGGCGTCTCCGGCTCGGGGAAGAGCACCCTGGTGAACGAGATACTACGACGGGCATTGAATCGACGGCTCTATGGATCTTTGGAGCGGGCGGGCGAGCATGACAAGCTTCTTGGTGCCGAGGACATCGACAAGGTGATCGACATCGACCAATCGCCAATTGGCCGGACCCCTCGCAGCAACCCGGCCACATACACCGGGGTCTTCACCTTCATGCGGGAGCTGTACGCCCAAGTGCCGGAATCCCGGGTAAGGGGGTACAAGCCGGGCCGCTTCAGCTTCAATGTTAAGGGGGGGCGCTGCGAGGCCTGTCAGGGCGACGGACTCATCCAGATCGAGATGCACTTTCTGCCTGACGTGTACGTTACCTGCGACGTCTGCAAGGGGGCGCGCTACAATCGGGAGACGCTGGAGATCGCCTATAAGGGGAGAAGCATCGCTGACGTACTGAACATGACGGTGGAAGAGGCCTTGGAATTCTTTCAGCCGGTCCCCAAGATCAAGGAGAAGCTCCAAACCCTCTTCGACGTCGGCTTGTGTTACATCAAATTGGGGCAGTCGGCCACGACGCTTTCGGGCGGCGAGGCCCAGCGTGTGAAGCTTTCCCGGGAACTCAGCAAACGCGGGACCGGGAAGACCCTGTACATCCTGGACGAGCCGACGACCGGCCTGCACTTCCATGACATCCGACAACTTCTCGAGGTCTTGCACCGCCTGACTGATGCCGGCAACACGGTCCTGGTCATTGAGCACAACCTCGAGGTCATCAAGACCGCCGACTGGATCATCGACCTGGGCCCTGAGGGCGGGGATGAAGGGGGACAGGTCGTCGCGGCGGGGCGACCAGAAGATGTGGCCACCCATCCGACATCTCACACCGGCCAGTTCCTAAGCAGATGCCTCGCTCGGTAATTGCGGCAGCCTGCTGTTCCCTTCGCGTTTGAGGGTCCTCTCAAGTGCCGCAAGAACAAGAATGATGGCCTGCAGAATAGAGGCGAAGGCATGTTCTTTTTGCCTTTCCGCAGGCCCACATCGCAATGGCACAAGATATGCTTACACATCGTTACATAACAAAGAACATCACTTAACAGGTTTTAACGAAAAAGACTTGACACGTCTTAATTAGATATATATCATTAGTTATATCACTTCAAGCATTCGTGTGAACAGCATGGAGATCCCATTTCTTGGACGCTAGTCTAAGGCGACGCGACAGGGCTTGGCGCTCTGCCCCTGTAGCGGCGGTCATCGGGATGAACCGCCGGGAAGGCTACTCATAAGATGTACTATCATCATTACGGGTTTATCGAGAATCCCTTCGGGTTATCGCCCGATCCGAGGTTTCTCTTCCTCAGCGATGGCCATAGGGAGGCTCTGGCGACTCTGTACTATGGGATCACCGAGGGGAGGGGTTTTATCGTTCTCTCGGGCCCGCCGGGGACAGGCAAGACTCTCCTGCTCAACACCCTCACGGCCCAGGCTGGTCATCGCTGGAAGCTCATCACCGTCCCAGGCGACCCCCTCCTGAGCTTTGAAGATCTTCAGTTTCAGGTTCTCGATAAGCTGGGCGGAACTCCTTCTCACGGAGCAAGTGGATTTCAGGTCAAGATGCAGATCGGGCAG
>JBGPUH010000169.1:0-5741 GCA_041491025.1 Methylomirabilis sp. (SeqCode) | reverse complement strand
CGATGCTTCCATAATTTCCCCTTTTCGAACCTCACTGAGTTCGATTAAAAGGCTATTTCACTATAACAAAAACTCGACGAGTGTCAAGTCAATTCGCCGAACGGGCAGTGTCCTCATTTGCAATCCTTGCGGGCTTATCCATCACATTGGGACACTACCCGCCGATCCCCCCGACATCACATCCCGTTGGTGTAATCCCATGTGACGACCTTTTTGGGGATGACTTTCATGAGGAGGGGATCTGAACCACTGACCAGGTACTTGTAGCCGGGGTGCTCCGAGGTGCCGAAGTAGCGCTGTGCCATCGCATCGCGAAATCGCGCCAGCTTCTGCTTATCCTTCACGAACTCCACCGTGCCCTGAATCATGACCCCTTTATAGGAGTCGAAACCGTCGCCTGCATCGACCACCAGGGCCATCTTGGGATTGGCCTTGAGGTTTTGGCCCTTCTTGGAGTTGGGTGAGGTCTCGATGTAGATGTCGCCATCCAGCATGATGTGCCAGACTGGAACCACGTGCGGCTGGCCACGGCGATCCACTGTGGCCAGGCGGCAGACCTTCTGCTCTCCCAAGAAAATCTTCATGGCCTGTCGGCTGATCTTCGCCATGTCTCTCCTCCTACGCCTGAGGCAGCGAGGGCCTTCGCGCCTCGATTAGTTCGCGAACTGCGGGAACGAGGTAAATCGTCGAAAGGTCGAACCGTGCCAGACAGTCGGCCAGGACCTGTATTCGACCAGCCGCAGGAAGCTGATGATCGATGACCACCAGAAGTTGCCCCCGCAACGTACAGCTCCCGCTCCTGATGACGAACTCCTCCTGGTGGAGGCCCTCATAGAGAACCTTAACGCCAAGTCGCTCCGCCAATTCTTCGAGCTGTTGCAGGATTGTCGCTTCGACCATTAGGCACGTTGACGTGGGGGCAACCCATTTGCTGCCGGGGTCACGCTACCGAAGAAAGGCGCGAATGTCAAGCTAACGGGCGGGGTGTCCGGAGGTGAAAGAAAGAAACGAGAGGCTGACCGGATGGTCAGCCTCTCGGTAGTTGTGGGTATTAGCGGGTCCCAGGCAACAGGAAGCCAGTTAACGCCAGTAGCCTGGGACCCATTCGCCCCAGCGGTTGTAGTGGCCGGGGAGCCACACAGCCGCATAGCCCGGCGGCGGTGGCTGGCCGGGAGGTCCAGGGGCGTAGATATAGCATCCGGCTTCGAGGGAAGCTAGGATCAACAGCAGGCCGAACGCTAGCCAACGGGCAGGACGAGTCACCGCCACCTCCTGTTCGCGCTTATCGCCAGTGTCCGGAGACCCGGATGCCCCAGCGATTGAAATGCCCGGGTATCCAGACAGGCCGATACACTGCAGGCCGATAGTACACGGGCACAGGCGGGGCGTACACCACCGGAGACGCGACCACAGTAGCGACTGGGGCCACCACCACGGGGAAGGGAACCTGGACATTGACTCCGATACGCACCCATGCGAGGGCCGGCTGCGCTACCGCAACCAACCCCATCACAACGAGGACTACCACCATCCCTTTTAGCACACCCTGTTTCATTGCTCTTTCCTCCTCTTGAGATCGTTTGTCAAATTAGACAGTTGAATTGGGGAGCCGTTTAATGGGCCGAAATGCCTTGCCAAGGTGTGAGAATTCTGTTACCAATAGGATCGAAGCGAGAGCACGAAAATACCGTATTTATCTGTACTTAGACCGATCATCCGGCGAGACAGATTATGGCAGACATCTCGAAGGTTCGCGCAAGGGTTGAGGAACTTCGACGCCTCATCCGCCGTCACGACTACTTTTACCATGTGCTGGATCGTCCGGAGATAAGCGATGCAGAGTTCGATAAGCTCTATCAAGAGCTCAAAGGGCTGGAAGGGGCGCATTCCGACCTGATTACCCCTGACTCTCCCACACAGCGCGTAGGTGGGCAGCCAGTAGAAACGTTCGCCCAGGTCCAGCACAAGGTGGCGATGCTCTCTCTGGACAATGCCTACAGCGCTGATGAGGTCAGAGAGTTCGAGGCTCGAATCAAGAGGGCTCTTCCCGGCGAGCGCTTCACGTATGTGGCCGAGGCGAAGGTAGACGGATTGAGCGTGGCGCTCTTGTATGAACAAGGACGACTCGTGAGGGGCGCGACCAGGGGTGACGGCCGTACTGGCGAAGACGTGACCCAGAACCTGATGAGTGTCACGAGCATCCCGCCTCGCCTGCACGGGTCGCTGGCTACGTTCGAGGCCCTTGAGGTGCGTGGAGAGGTCTTCATGTGGCGGCAAGGCTTTGAGCGGATGAACCGCAAGCTAGAGGAGGAAGGCGAAGAGCCGTTTGCGAATCCGAGGAACGCCGCGGCCGGGTCCGTGCGCCAGAAGGATCCGAAGATTACCGCTGCCAGGCCGCTTGATATCTTCGTCTATGGGGTGAGCTACGCCGAGCCGGACCCTTTCACCAGCCATTATCAGGCCATGCACCAGTTGCATGAGTCCGGCTTCCGAATCGATTCCAAGGGCGAGAAGAACATGCTGGAGCGCTATCGTCGGCGGTGCGGTGACATTGAAGCAGCGATCGAGGCGTGCCGCGAGGTCGAGGAGGCCCGGGACAAATTGGGATGCGATTGCGACGGCGTCGTGCTGAAGGTCGATTCGATCGAGCAGCAGCGGCGCCTCGGCTCCACCACCCACCACCCCCGCTGGGCCATCGCGTACAAATTCCCAGCGCAGCAGGCCACGACCGTCATCAAGACAATCGAGATCAGCGTGGGGCGAACGGGGGCCCTCACCCCAACCGCCGAACTTGAACCGGTGGAGATCGCCGGGGCCACGATCAGCCGTGCCACACTTCACAACGCCGACGAGATCGAGCGCCTGGACGTTCGCGAGGGGGACACCGTGTTGATCGAGCGGGCCGGCGATGTGATCCCGCACATCCTGCAAGTGGTGACGGAAGAGCGGCGGCCGCGGACAAAGCCGTTCCCCTTCCCCACCAAGTGCCCTGTCTGCAAGGCCGAGGCTTTCAGGCCCAAAGGCGAGGTGGTCAGCCGCTGCACAAACTCCGCTTGCCCCGCTCGCCTCAAGCAGTCGCTCTTGCACTTTGGCTCCCGACGGGCGATGGACATCGAGCATCTGGGGGACGCCGTCGCGGAGCAGCTTGTTGATCGTAGTTTGGTCAAGGAGTTCGCCGACCTCTACCGACTTGACGTGAAGGCACTGGCCGATCTTGAACGTCTGGCGGAGAAGTCAGCGACGAACCTGTACAACGCGATCCAGGGGAGCAAGGGGCAGGGCCTGGGCCGCCTGCTGTTCGCGCTGGGGATCCGGTACGTAGGCGAGCACGTGGCCGCCATTCTGGCCCAGCACTATGGCTCGATGGATCGGCTGGAGAAAGCGCCAGAGGAGGAACTGGCCGAGATCTATGGGATCGGCCCCCGCATCGCCCAAAGTGTGGCCCTCTATTTTCGCCAGGAAGAGAACCGACGCCAAATCGAACAGCTCCGGAAGGCGGGCGTCAAAGTGAAGGAAGAAGGAGTGACCGCGGGCCCGCGACCGCTGGCTGGAAAGATTTTCGTCCTGACCGGCGGCCTAGAAGGGTTCACCCGAGACGAGGCCAAGGAGGCCATCGTTCGGCTGGGCGGCCGTGTGATCTCTTCGGTCAGCAAGAAGACCGACTACGTCGTCGTGGGCAAAGACCCGGGAAGCAAAGACGACGATGCCAAGCGTCTCGGCGTCCCCACCCTCGACGAATCCGCCTTTAAGAAGTTAGTTGGCCGAGGGTAAGTGCAGAACGAATGAAGGCGAGGTTCCGTGTTCACAGGTGATTTGACCTCGGAGCAGCAGTCGGTAACATCTCTCAAATTTGTATCTTTTGAGATTATTCTCGCAGGGGAGGCACTGAAAAGGCATGGCCCTTTCGGAAGACATCATCAGTTTGCTTCGTGCGCTCCTAGACGCTGAATTAACCATCTACTTTGCCATCGATGCGGTTGAGCAATCGCATCTCTTGTTTGGCGAGCGAAACACCCAGAATCACAATAGGTACGTGGAGGCTGCGGAGGAATGGGGTGACCTTACGGGGGCACTTGCAGCGGCCAAACTAGGTCCCGTGAAAGAATTAAATGAAGAAGTTGTCCAGTCGCTCGAGGAAATTGTTGGGGATGAACGTCTCGACGGCCATTTTACCGTCCTAGCCCTTGGAGAGGTTCCCCGCGTTGTTGCTAGGTGGAAGAAGTTGAAGACAGTTCCGGTAGCCCTCCTGCCGGGTCAGAGGGTCACAGCGTATCTTCGTCAAGCAAGTACATGTTATCTTCATGGCCTTCCTGATGCAGCAGCCATCCTCTGCCGTGCAGTTCTCCAATTTGCTCTGGAGGAAGCATTCGCAACACGGGGAGGAGTGTCACTTGATCTGAGTAAAGTAGACCGGAAAGATTACCTCGAAAAGCTGGTCAATTTCGCCCAAAACACTAGGATTCTTTCTCCTCAATTGGCAACAAAAGCCCACAGGATTCGGAAACTCGGAAATGACTCCATTCACCAAAACCCCTGCGGTGAAGCAGACGCACTGGTCACAATCAAAGAGACGGGTGAAGTCCTCTCGCACATCTATGGCCGCAGCGCCACAAGTGCACGGTAGTTTGTCCACCTCATCAGTTGGAGTGCACATTGATCTCTAAACCATGATCGCAATCACGGGGCAACCAAGTAACTCCATAGGGCCTCAAAGATTGAAGCCAGATCAAAGGAGGAGTTCACCATGATAACCAACTACATCCGCGCTGCCATGCATCGAACAAAGTATGAGATTTTGTCAGACGATCGGACCTTCTACGGCGAGATTCCAGGATTCGACGGCGTCTACGCGAATGCTAACACCCTGGAAGACTGTCGAGAGGAATTGGAGGAAGTCCTCGAAGAGTGGATCTTGTTCCGCATTTCCAAGAACCTCCCTTTACCGAAAGTTGACGGAATCGAATTGACCATCAAGGAAGTCGCGTAGTGCCTTTCTTCGGGCCAATCAAGCGGCGAGACCTGATCCGCTATTTAAGGGAACTTGGCTTCGAGGGCCCCTATTCAGGCGGGAAACATCAATTCATGATCAAAGGCGATATTACTTTGCGTCTGCCCAATCCCCATCGTAGCGACATCGGGAAAGAGCTTCTGGCCAGAATATTGCGACAGGCCAAGATTGCCCGGGATGAATGGGAAAGCCTCTAACCGATAATAGGAATCTGGCCTGATGTCATCCGGCAGAAGTAACGCCGGGCTCCTGTCATTTCGCGGCTGACACAGTCAGCCGTAGGGGCGCTGCTTGCTGCGCCCTCAAGGGGCCGGGCAAGCGCGGCCCCTACACATCTGAACCTATACGATTATGAGATTGCCACGCTTCGCTCGCAATGACAGGCTCCTTGAGCAACTATTTTCAAAATGTCATATCAGCTTCCCAAAATGAACATTTCAAACAACAAAGATGGCTGCAGGTGGGGGTGGTGGAGCAGAAGCGGAAGATAGGATTGCTGCTGGCGGCGTTGGTCGTGGTGGCCGTGGTGACCATCATCGCGGGGTGGAGACTGGTGCACGACAGGAAGCCCATCGAGGTCCTCGTGGCGAACGGGACCATCGAGGCGACCGAGGTCGAGGTGAGCTCGAAGCTGCCCGGCCGGATTGCCCAGCTCCTGGTGAAGGAAGGGGATGTTGTTCAGGCGAACCAAGTCATCGCCCGCCTCGACACGGCGGAGATCGAGGCGGATGTG
>JBGPUH010000168.1:0-5761 GCA_041491025.1 Methylomirabilis sp. (SeqCode) | reverse complement strand
TGAACTTGTTGGAGACGCACTACTCGGCTTTGCCGCCCTCAGCCTTGCCCTCTTTGACCTCCTTGGCTTCCTTCTTGCCAACCACTTCCGGTTCTGCCGGCTTCTCCTCGACCGCGACCGCCGCCTCCTCGACCACTGCCCGCGGGGCCAGTACCGAGACCACGGGTCTGCCTGCGTCCTCAAGCAGTCTGATGTCACCGGCCACGGTGAGATCGCGCACGTGAATGGCATCACCCAGATCCAGGTGGCTTATCTCTACCTGGATCTGGCTGGGAATCGCCCCTGGCAGGCATTCGACGGTCACCTCGCGGAGGTGCTGTTCCAGAAAGCCTGCCTTGTTCGCGACGCCGACGGCCTCTCCCACGAACTGGAGCGGGACCTGAACCTTGATCTTCCGCTTCATGGATATCTCCAGGAAATCAGCATGAAGCGGCTCACCCTTGACAGGGTCCCGCTGCAACTCCTTCAAAATCACCGTGGTCGAGCGCTCACCGTCCCCCGCTAAAGAGAGCGTGATCAGGACGTTCTCGCCCGCTCCGGTACCCAGCGCCTTGGCCAATTCAAGGGGATTGATTTCCACCGGCACCGGCCCGGTCGCCCCGCCATACACAACGGCCGGGATCAGCCGCTGGCGCCGGAGCTTCTTGGCGGCCTGCTTGCCCAGACCGGCCCGGATCTGCCCCTTCAACACAACATCTGCCATTGAAACCTCCTTTACGCGAGGCCGAAGTGGAACCTCCTCCTCGCCCCTTCAGACTCGACGCTGCATGTCTCTCAGACGAACAAGCGGCTCACGGACTCTTCTTTGTGGATGCGGCTGATGGCCTCTCCAAGGAGAGGCGCCACCGAGAGGACGGTGAGCTTCTTGGAAGGTCTGCCTTCGGGAAGCGGGATGGTGTTGGTGACGACCACCTCCTCGAGAGCCGACCCTTCGATCCGCTCCACAGCGGGGCCCGAGAGGACCGGATGCGTGCAGCTGGCGTAGATCCGCTTCGCCCCCTTTTCAATGAGTGCCGGGACGGCCTGGGTGAGGGTCCCACCGGTGTCGATCATGTCATCCACGATGATGACGTCCCGACCCTCCACTTCCCCGACGATGTGCATCACCTTCGCCTCGTTGGGACCTGTCCGGCGCTTGTCGATAAAGGCCAGCGAGGTGTCCAGGCGTTTGGCGAAGGCACGGGCTCGCTCCACGCCGCCCGCATCCGGCGAGACCACCACCGCGCCGCCTAACATCCGTTCCCGAAAATGCTGAAGCAGGACCGGGGCTGCGAAGAGATGATCGACGGGAGTCGTAAAGAAGCCCTGGATCTGTCCGGCGTGCAGGTCCATTGTCAAGACCCGGTGCACCCCGGCCGCGGTGAGAAGGTCAGCCACCAGCCTGGCGGTGATGGGCACGCGAGGCTGGACCTTCCGATCCTGCCGCCCATAACCGTAGTATGGCATGACGGCGGTGATCCGCCAGGCAGACGCCCGCTTCAGGGCGTCGATGATCACCAGCAGTTCCATCAGGTGCTCGTTGACCGGCCGACAGGTAGGCTGGATCACGAAGACATCGGCGCCCCTGACGTTTTCGAAGATCTGGACCAGGACCTCGCCGTCGGCGAAACGCGAGACCTCGGCCTCGCCAAGCGGGACGCCGAGATGGTCCGCGATCTCCTGCGAGAGGGTCCGATTGGCATTGCCAGAAAAAAGGATCAACCGGTCAGTCATCTGGCGTTCTCCGTGTACGGCATACTCCCTCCTGCCACGGCACATCCGGCGCCGGCCCACCACCACCTGCTGGCTGGGGGGCGAGGACTCGAACCTCGATGTGCAGATCCAAAGTCTGCCGGATTACCCTTATCCGACCCCCCAGAGATTGGGACTTCCTGTGGCCTCACGGCGCGGCGCATCCGCTTCTCCGTCACGCTACTGAGCTGAAATCAGCATGGGGTTTCTGTCCAGGGTCCGGCAGGCAACAGCTCTGAGGCCGGTCTCCGCCAGGCTGGCGGCCGCTCGCTTCGCCATCTCAGCTCCTCGCATCACGCCGAAGACGGTCGGCCCGCTCCCGCTGACGAGGACCAGACTCGCGCCACACAACGACAGCCGCTGTTTGAGCGCGGCGACCGCCGGGTATGCGTCGAGGACCACTTCCTCCAGCCGGTTGAAACAGCGCGACAGCGCAGCCTCTTCCTGGCCGGACTCGAACAAACCACGCATTCTAATGCCGGCTTCCTCGGATGTCAACGGCAATCGCAGGCGGCGATAGACCGAGGCCGTCGAGATCCCAATCCCGGGATTGGCAATCACAAGCCATCTTGGCGACAGGGGCGCCAACTCCTCCACCTGCTCTCCTCGTCCGCTGAGGAAGGCAGATCCTCGGCAAAAGAATAGCGGGACGTCTGAGCCGAGTCCTGCCCCGAGACGCATCAGCTCCTCGCGGGTCCGCCCCAGGTTGTACAAGAGGTTGAGTCCCCACAGGGTGGCCGCGGCGTTGCTGGACCCTCCACCCATCCCCCCAGCGATGGGGATGCGCTTCTCGATCCGGATCGCCACCCCAGCATCCACACCGCAATGTCCTAGCAATAATTCGGCCGCGCAGTGACACAGATTCTCTGGTCCGGACGGAACCTGGGGGTCCTGCACCTCGAGGGCGATCCCGCTGGGCCGCCGTTCTAACGTGATGGTGTCGCACAGCTCGGTCAGGACCGCGATCGACCGGATTTCATGATAGCCATCGTCGCGCCGGCCGAGGACCTCAAGAAAGAGATTGATCTTGGAAGGAGAGGGGAGCGCGACCCGCTTCATCCCTCACGGGAACCTGAACGACGGGGCCGACCCCGTGTCCAGATCCACCACCCGTGCCCTCCCAGCCGGATGTGGGAGTTGAAACAGCTCACCGGGCAACTCTGGGTTCAGGTCATACGAACGGTAGGATACCTCGACCACAACCTGCCTCAAGGGCTCCTCCAGCAGGAGCGAATACAGCCCGTAGCCCTCGGGAGAATAGCGAAACCTTAAAATAAGCGATTTCCAGTCGTACAACTCTCCTCGCAGAAGGGTCAGGTCGTCATCAGATAACCAGACCCGCTGGGTGAAGGGCGATTCCCGCGTTCGCAACACGTAGGCGCGATCATCCTCCGGGCGGTAGATCGCCGTCTTCTCGATCCGAATGGGAAGCGGCGGTAAGCCGAGTAGCAGCCGGACCAGGTGCGCTGGGGCCACTCGGATCCCGGCGACCGCCTCAACATTCTCCGGCGTGGGGCTACCCTCCAGAAAGGTGTTCTGCAGCGGGGCGTGAGCGGCCAAGCGACGTCCATCGCTGGCCACAACCAGCGTCGTCAGCCCGCCCCAGCCGATCGTCTCCAATCGAACAAGGTCGGGGCGCTCAACAACGGCCACTTCCTGGAGGTACTGGCGCTTCCCACCGTACCATACGGTGAGATCAAGCACGGCCTTCAGGCTCGTCACTTTGGATTCGCGGTCCAGAAGTGTGCGAAGGATCTCCTCGGTCACGGAGCGCGAAGCGAGGCGGGGGGTATTCTCTTCTGGAACCAGATCAATGAGATGCGCGCACCCGACAAGCACCGTCCCCACCAGCGCCGCCAGCAGCCGGAGACGAATCCGACCCGTCATCCACCTTCTCGGGAGAGCAGGTCTCGCGCCTTTCGTACCTTTTGCTGGACCCCCTCGTTGGCAGCATCGAGAGCAAGGGATCGTTCCCACTCCCTGATCGCCTCGCGCACCATGCTCTTCTGAAAGTACACGTCACCCAGATGGTCAAAGATGGTAGGGTCTTCCTTCTTGGAAAGCTCCACAGCACGCCTCAGTTCCACCAGGGCTTCGTCCACCATTCCCTTCTTATAATAGGCCCAGCCCAGGCTGTCCAGGAAGGCCCCGTTATCGGGCTCCAGCTCCAGGGCCTTTTGCACAAGGGCAATCGACTCATCGAGCTTGATCCCTTCATCGGCGAACATGTAGCCCAGATAGTTGTACCCATCGGCATTCTTGGGATCGATGGCCAGAAGCGTGCGAAAGGTCGTTTCGGCCTTGTCGATCTGGTGATTCCGCTCGAAGGCCGAGCCGAGTTGATAGAGAAAGGCCGCGTTGCTCGGCTCAAGCGCAGCCGCGCGCTCCAGTTGGACGATGGCTTGAGAAAAGCTCTTCTGCTGGAAATAGATCAGGCCTAGCAGGTACGGGATGTTGGCCTCCTTCGGCCTCAACGCCTGCGCCGAAACAAGGAGGTCGCGGGCCTCGTCATACCGCTCCTTTTGGCTGAGGATGTAACCACGGTGGAAGAGCGCGTCAGGATAGCGAGCACTCTCCTTCGGAATCCGGAGCAGCTCCTCCACCGCCTCGTCGAACTGCTTCACCTCCTCGAGGGTTAGACCCAGGTAGTAGCGGACCTCGTGATTGCCCGGTTCCTGTTTAAGGATATCCCGGAATGTCGCAATGGCCTCCGAATAGGCCTTCTTATCATAGTAGATGAGCCCGATCCGCAGCTTCAACGAACTGTTATTCGGCTCTTGCTCGAGAAGTCGCTGATATTCCCGGAAAGCGGCATCCAGATCTTTCTGCCTCATGTACAGGTGGGCCAAGCGTTCCCGTAGCTCTCGATTCCGTGGGTCCCCTTCCAGCGCGCGCTGGTACACTTCTTTGGCCTCGTCCAATTGCCCCTGCGCTTCGAAGCTCGCCCCCAGTGCCATCAACGCGGGTTCGAAATCCGAATCGCGCTCCAGGATCTCCTTGAAGACCTGACTGGCCTGTTCCGGCTGTCCCTCTTCCAGGTAGATGCGGCCCAGATTATAGCGGGCTATGAGCGAGCCCGGATCGACGTCGAGCGCTTGCCGGTACACGGCGATCGCCTCCGGCATCCTCTTCGCGCCCACGTACAGGCTCGCAAGCTGCAGATAGGTATCAATCCTGGCCGGGCTCAGCTCGATCGCGCTGCGGAGATACCGTTCTGCAGCCGGAAGGTTATGCAGGCTCTGATAGGCGGAGGCCAGAAGCAGATGCGCTTGGAGGCTTTTCGGATCGAGGGTGAGAGCATTCTCTCCCGCATTGATTGCGTTCCTGAAGTCGCCCCGTTTCCCGTAGAGAGAGGCCAGATGGGTCTGCATGGCGACGGACCTGGGATCGAACTGGAGGGCATCCTTCTGCCACTTGATCGCCGCCTGAACATCCCCATTCTGCTCTGCCAGCAGGCTCCGCATGAACCGGTAGTAGGCCTCGGCTCCGGCTTCCTCCTCCGCCCCTTCGGGCGCCTGGGCGACGGCGACGATCGGCAGCAAGCGGTTGGCCTCAGGCTGAGGCAATGGCGTTTGCGCCGCCACGCATCCCTGACCGAACAGGGCCAGCCCCAACGCCGCGCCGAGGGCTCGCCGGATCCGTCCTGAACAGCTCATGCTTTTCTATCTCCCCAAGCGCCGTCACAGCAGGCGAGAGCAATACCCCATGCGCCTGCAACGCGCCCATGGGCACGAAAGTTCGTCACACTCTACTGATGCCCCCTCTCCCCCAATGGGGGGGAGAGGATGAAGGTGAGGGGGGGGCTATCGGAGCAATGACTTCCCGATCCATCTTCGGTCTGAGCGTAGCAGGTCGAAGGGTCCGAGTCAACGGTGAACACGTCGCGTGCGATCACCTTTTACCCGGGCTGCAATCGCAGCCACCAACTCTTCTCGACCCTCCTCAGATTTCGCGGAGAACGGGATGATGACCTGGGAGCCGCCCAACCCCAGGGCCTCGGCGACCTTGCGACATTGAGCATGCCGGGCTG
>JBGPUH010000167.1:0-5789 GCA_041491025.1 Methylomirabilis sp. (SeqCode) | reverse complement strand
GCGTCCGCGGCGTACTGAGAGTCGCGAAATTCGCTGACCAGCGTCTGAAACTCCGCGATCGCTTTTTTTGACAGCGACTGATCACGGTCTGCCTTCTCCATCTGGCGGAAAAAGGAAAGTCCCATGTAATACCGCGCTTCGTCGACTCGCTCATGTTGTGGGAACAACTCGATGAATCGCTGGTACTCGGCGCGCGCCTCGTCGTACCGCTTTTCATTGAAGAAAGAGCGGCCTACGTTCAGACGCGCCACCGGAACCAGTTCGCTCTCGGGGAATTGGTTGATCAGGCGCTGAAGGTTCTTGCGCCCCTCGTCGTACTTTTTCCGTGCGATGGCTGCGTCGGCGCGGCTCAGCAACTCCTGGTCCGAGCCGCCGGGTGCCTCGGCGCGTTTCGATGGGAAGAGATCGAGGATCGCGCACCCCGAGATGGAGAGTGCGAACAGCAGGCAGCTTCCCACGAGCATCTGGCGCCGCAAATCACCCTTCATGTCGATCACCCTCAGGCACTGCGAGACTCCCCAGCAAGCTGGGAAATGACCGCTATGCGGATTCGGCCTTCTTCTTGTAAAGCATGATCGGAGCCTTTCGCTCGATCACTGCCTCACGATTGACAATGCACTCGGCGATCCCCGACTGGGAGGGAATCTCATACATGATGTCGAGCATGATCTCCTCGAGGATCGCTCGGAGCCCGCGGGCGCCGGTCTCTCGCTTGGCCGCCTCTTGGGCCACCGCGCTGATCGCATCGTCGGTAAAGGTCAGTTTCACGTGCTCGAAATCGAAGAACTTCTGGTACTGTCGCAAGAGCGCATTCTTCGGTTCCACCAGGATCCGGACGAGGGCCTTTTCGTCCAGCTCGTGCAGGGCCGCCACCACCGGCAGCCGCCCCACCAGCTCGGGGATCAGGCCGTAGCGAAGCAGGTCTTCCGGCTGGACCTCGGTCAGTAGCTCGCTGATTCGTTTTCCGCGCCTCCCCTGAATCTGGGCCCCGAACCCCATCGACTTCTGGCCGATCCGGTGCTCGATGATCTTCTCCAGCCCAACGAACGCACCGCCGCAGACGAACAGAATGTTGGTCGTGTCAACCTGAAGGTACTCCTGCTGGGGATGCTTTCGGCCTCCTTGAGGCGGGACATTGGCCACGGTTCCTTCCAGGATCTTCAGGAGAGCCTGCTGGACCCCCTCGCCCGAGACATCTCGGGTAATGGAAGGGTTTTCGGACTTTCGGGCGATCTTGTCGATCTCATCGATGTAGATGATCCCCCGCTCCGCCCGTTCCACATCGTAGTCCGCGACCTGCAACAGTCGGAGGATGATGTTCTCCACGTCCTCCCCGACATACCCCGCCTCGGTGAGGGTCGTGGCATCGGCGATGGTGAACGGGACATCCAGGATCTTGGCCAGGGTTTGAGCCAGCAACGTCTTGCCACATCCGGTGGGACCGAGGAGGAGGATATTCGACTTGGTCAGTTCGACTTCATCAAAGGTCATCCGGGCGTTGACGCGCTTGTAGTGGTTGTGGACGGCGACCGCCAGGCTCTTTTTGGCCCGCTCCTGGCCGATGACATACTGGTCCAAGATCGATTTGATCTCGGCGGGTTTGGGAAGGTCCCCGAAACTCTTGTTCTTTTCCTCTTCCCATTCCTCGGCGATGATGTCATTGCAGAGCTCGATGCACTCGTCGCAGATGTACACAGTGGGACCAGCGATCAACTTCCGGACATCGTCTTGATTTTTTCCACAAAAGGAGCAGGTGAGCTTCCCACCGCCTTTCACCGCCTTGGCCATCGACCCCCCCTTCTCGTGCGTAGCGCCGCTGCGACGATGTGACGTCAAGAGCAAAAGGGAGCATACCGTCCCAACGAGCCCTTTCTATCCCTTTCTTTCTATGCTCTTTCTATGGTGACGACTGCAATGCGCTTGAGGATCAGCCTGCCGATCGATTCGCCCCTTGCCCGGACACGGTCAATCAGTACTGGTCGGCCGAGCGCTCACGCTGGTTGAGGCGCTGCGACGGCAGCCGCCGGCGTCACGAGGCCGACCCGCGAGTGGATCACCTCGTCGATGAGGCCGTATGCCTTGGCCTCTGACGCTGACATGAAAAAGTCTCGCTCGCTGTCTTTCTCGACCCGCTCCAACGGCTGGCCTGTGTGCTGGGAGATGATCCTGTCCAGTTCCTCCCGCATCCGAAGGATCTCTTTCGCCTGGATCTGGATGTCCGTCGACTGGCCCTGGGTCCCGCCGTACGGCTGATGGATCATGATGCGGGCGTGAGGCAGGGCGAATCGCTTTCCCTTGGCTCCGGCCGCCAGAAGCAGCGCCGCGCCGCTGGCCGCCTGCCCCATGCAGATGGTCTCGATGGCCGGCTTGACATACTGCATGGTATCGTAGATGGCCAGGGCCGCGGTCACCGAACCGCCGGGTGAGTTGACATACAGATGGATGTCCTTGTCGGGGTCTTCCGCCTCAAGGAACAGGAGCTGGGCGATGACCAGGTTCGACTCGGCATCGTCGATCGGGGTGCCGATGAAAAGGATTCGGTCCTTCAGGAGGCGGGAGAAGATGTCGTAGGCTCGCTCTCCACGGCTCGTCTGCTCGACCACCATCGGAATCAGGTACATGCGCGTACTCCCTTCGTTCAGGCAAGGGTCACGAGATTGACCCCCTCCACCACATTGGCCCGTTCGTACAGGAAATTGAGAGCCTTTCGCTCTAGCAGCCGTCTTTCAATCCCCTCGAGGCGCCCCTCCCGCCGCAGCATCTCTCGGAAAGCGGCGGGATCCTGGTGTAAGGCAGCAGCAAAAGAGCGGATCTCCTCATTCAATTCCTCTTCCGAGACGACAAGACGCTCCTGCTTCGCGACCGCCTCCAGAAAGAGGGAACTTCGCACCCGTGTTCTGGCAAGGTCCCTCGCCTTGTCACGGCCGCGCGTGGCTTCCTCCTCGATCTGAACGGCCGTCGCCCCTCGGCTGGTCAGGCTTCGCTTCAGCTCGGCGAGGATGTGTTCGACCTCCGCATCGACAAGGGACTCCGGAGCATCGAAGGGGTGGGCAGCCAGCAACTGCTCAAGGATCTGGTCCTTCAGGTGAGCCACCTGCTCCCGCTCCTTGTGGGCCAGCAGGTCTTTCTTGACCTTCTCCTTCAACTCCCGGACATTCTCGCACTCACCGGCCGATTTGGCAAAATCATTGTCCAGCGGAGGCACCCGCTTCTTCTTGACCTCTTTGACCGCCACCCTGAAGAGGACACGCTTCCCCGCCAGCTCCCGTCGCCCGTGATCAGCTGGAAACTCCAGGGTGAACTCCTTGGGGTCCCCTTTCTTGAGGCCGTGGAGCTGCTCCTCGAACTCGGGGATGAACTGGCGGGCGCCAAGGAGAATTGACACATTCTGGGCGGTCGCACCCTTGAGCGGTTTGCCGCCGATGAAGCCCTCGTAGTCCACCACCACCAGGTCTTCGCGCAGGGCCGGCCAGCCCTCCATCGGCACGTACTCCGACGCCTGTTCGCGAAGATACTCCAGGGCCTGGTCCACCTCCGAGTCCGCGACATCGACCTTCTCCCTGTAGACCTGAACCCCGGTATATCCCGACGGCTGCAGCGCCGGCCTGACCTCGAAGCTGGCCCGGAAGCTCAGGGGCTTTCCTTCCTCGCACACCACCTCATCCACCGTGGGTTCGCTGACCGGATCCAGATTGGCCTCTTTGAGGGCCTGGGTATAGCCCGCGGGGATGAGCTCCCGGAGAGCCTCCTGCCTGGCTTCCTCCTTGAAGTGCAGGCGCAGGACGTCCCGCGGAGCTTTTCCTGGGCGGAAGCCGGGAAGGCGAGCCTCTTTGGAAAGATGCCGGTAGGCCTCCTCGAGCTTGTCCAGGAGGCTCTGGAGGGGCAATTCGATTCGAAGCGCGCGCTTGGTGCTGCTGATTTCTTCGATGTCTACTTTCATGTACGCGTTGGGGTTAGGGGCTCCGTTGGTGGTGCGAGAGGGGGGAGTTGAACCCCCATCCCTTAGCGGGACTGGATCCTAAGTCCAGCGCGTCTGCCATTCCGCCACTCTCGCGTCGGCCTCCCAGCGTTGGGTCAGCATCACTATAGCATAGGGCGAAAGCTGTGTCTACAAAGCCTCGCCCGGCCCAGGCACGAGAGAGTCCGCGCGCCGACCGACTTTCTAGCAATATTTCTTGGGCCAGTCAACTCCAACAATGGGACATCGCAGGGGGGTTCGAATCACGCTAGCAATAAATCCGCGGCAGACGTGGCGAAAGGGTGGTCAGGATCTCGTAGGGAACGGTCCCCAGGCGTTCGACCCATTCGCCGATGGAGATAGACTCCGTCCCATCCTGCCCCAACAGCGTCGTGATATCTCCCTCGATTGTCCCCGGCACCCCGGTGACATCGATCAGACACTGGTCCATCGTAATCGTTCCGACCTGATGAACCCTCCGGCCGCGGACGAGGAAATCGATCCCGTTGGAAAGGGCACGAGGAACCCCATCGCCGTAGCCAATGGCCACAGTGGCCAGTCCCGTGGGGCGGGTCGTCTGGAAGGTGTGGCCGTAACTGAGCCCGGTCCCGGGCGGGACCGTCTTCATGAAGACGATCCGTGCTCTCACGGACAGGGCAGGGAGAAGCAAGACGGCGTCTCGCAGGTGCGAGGCCGGGTAGATGCCGTACTGGGCCAAGCCGACTCGGACCAGATCGAAGTGAGTGTTGGGGGCCGAGAGCGTCGCCGCTGAATTCGCCAGGTGCACCAATGGGGGTCTGGCTCTCTCGGTCTCCAGCCCGTCCACTAGCTCTACGAACCGCTGGACCTGCTGCGCGGCCGCGAGAAGGTCCGGGGAATCAGCCGTGGCCAGATGGCTGTAGAGGCTGGCGACGGTGACATTGGGGAGACCCCTTAACTCGCCAAGGAGATGTTGGGCGTCCTGCCACGCGACTCCGAGGCGGGCCATGCCGGTATCGACCTTCAGGTGCATTGGGATGACACCCAAACCGGCCTCGGAGAACCGATGTGCTTGCGCGAGGCTACAGACGGTCGGCTGCAGGCGGTGCTCGGCAACCGCCTCGATTTCCTCTTTGGAGATCGCCGGGCCGAAGAGCAGAATCGGCGCCTCGATTCCCGCAGTTCTCAGCCGGATTCCCTCCTCCAGCGTGGCGACCGCCAGCCACGACGCGCCCGCCGACAGTGCGGTGCGAGCCACGGCGGCTGCGCCATGGCCGTATCCGTCGGCCTTAACGACCGACATGAGCTGAGTCGATGGAGAAAGGAGTTGCCGGATGGCTTTCACGTTGTTGCGGATCGCGCCCAGATCGACCTCAACCCATGCGCGGTGGGTGAGTGGAACGCGATCGCCCGGCGAGGCAAGCCCCCTGTCGATTACCATATATCCATCACTCCGAAACTCCCCCAGAAATCGCAATGACAGACCACACGTCCTGGGTCCTCGCGACTCTGTCCTTTCTGGCTATCACACAACGATCAAAAGGTCAAGCTCGCTCTCGGCCCCGCGCTTGCCGGGCCGCAACCAGGGATGTTTGACAAAGCCACGGAACCATGATAGGAAAGGCCCGTTCCCTGTGAGTGGGCGGTTCGTAGAGTGGGTGGGCGGCGTGGCGGAGTGGGGCTCATTCGTGTGAAGATCGTCGGCGCCCGACAGCCATGATATCCCGAAAGAATAAAACCGATGGTTGTCCCGTCTAAAGAAGTGGCGGGGTATGGGCGAGACGCCAGAGTTCGGAACGGCAGTAGATGATCAGGATCTCGTCCTGCGCACCAAAGCCGGCGATCGTTCGGC
>JBGPUH010000166.1:0-5791 GCA_041491025.1 Methylomirabilis sp. (SeqCode) | reverse complement strand
GGGATCGAGTGAACTTTGGCCGCCAGGATCTCGGGATTCTCGGGCGACACCGCCGAGGAGCGGACCACGACATCGACACCCTGCACGTGAGCCGGATCGTGCCCGATCCGGATGGCGACCCCGAGCTCCTGTAGGCGGAGGGTGTGCTCGGACACTTTCAGATCTGACCCGCTGATCTGATAGCCGAGATTGTGGAGGACCTCGGCGATGCCGCTCATCCCAACCCCACCGATGCCGACGAAATGGATGCGGCGGATCTTCTTAAACATGCTCTTCGCAGTTCCGGGTTCCGGGTTCCGGGTTCCACGTGTGACTTGAGCGCTTCTTCAACATGGAACTTGGCTCTTGGAACTTGGAGCGATCTTTGAACTTGGCACCTGGCACCTGGCGCGCGGCTAGTACTACGAGATCGGCCAAGCGGGCCGCCGCGTCGGGCCTCGCCAGGCTCTTCACCTTGCCCGCCATCGCATGAAGGCCATCCCTGTCACGGAGAAACGCCTTCACGATTCCGGCCACTGCCTCTCCGTTCAACCCGCGATCCTGGACCATTCGCGCTCCACCGGTGGCGACGAGGGCTTCGGCATTCCAGCGCTGATGATCGTTGGCAGCAAAGGGGAACGGAACGAGGATCGCCGGTTTCCCCAGGGCGCAGAGCTCCGCCACAGTGGTGGCGCCTGCGCGGCAGAGGCAGAGATCGGCGGCGGCGTAGGCCACCGCCATCTCCCAAAAGAACGGCTCCACTACCGCATGATGGCCTCCCGTGATGTACCCCTGTCGGACCGGACCAAGGTCGCGTGGGCCGGTCGCGTGGAGGAACTGGACCTGTCCTCGCTCGGATTCAAGTAAGGGGAGCGCCTCCAGAACCGCCTGGTTAAGCCGGTGGGCCCCTTGGCTGCCGCCGAAGATCAGCACGGTGAGCCTACGCGGATCGAAGTCAAACCTGGCCATCGCCTCGGCCCTGTCCACGCCGAAGAGCTCTGTTCGAATAGGATTGCCAGTCACCCGCACCTTTCCCTTTGGGAAAAAGCCTGAGACCTCCTCGAAGGCAACGGCCACGTGATCGACGATCATCCCCAGCCGCCGGTTGGTGAGTCCGGGGAAGGCGTTCTGTTCATGAATGACCGTCGGGATCCCCGCAACCGCCCCTGCCAGCACGATGGACGCAGAGGCGTAGCCGCCAAATCCGACCACAACATCGGGGCGGAACCGTCGCAGGATTGACCGAGACCGGATGAGACTCGATGGAATCAGCGCGAGGCCTCGAAGACGCTGGGACAGGGCTTTGCCCTTCAGGCCGGAAGTCCTGATCTCCTCGAACTCCCAACCTTTCATGGCAAGCAGAGAAGCCTCGATGCCCCCCTCGGCACCGACGAACAGGAGGGAAAGATCAGGGAACCTGGATCGGAGTTCCTCGGCCAATGCAATGGCAGGGAAAAGATGACCTCCTGTCCCGCCTGCCGCGATGATGGCCTTCACGAAGGTCGCCCTCTCGCCACCTGATGGCGGGAGATGCTGAGGAGGATCCCGATGCACAGGAAGGTGGTGACGAGGGAGGAGCCGCCGAAGCTGATAAATGGCAGGGGGACACCAGTCGTGGGAAGCAGCCCAACGACCACCGCGATGTTGATGGCGGCTTGTGAGACAAGAGTGAAGGTAATCCCCATCGCCGCATAGGTGCCGAATAGGTCTGGCGCACGGAGCGCGATCCGAGTCCCGCGCCACAGAAGGATGCCGAAGAGACCGATCATCAGGAGGGCGCCCACGAAGCCCATCTCCTCGCCGACAATGGCGAAGATGAACTCGGTATGGGATTCCGGCAGATAAAAGAGCTTCTGGATACTATCGCCGAGCCCGCGCCCCAGGATCCCTCCTGGCCCCAACGCATACAGGGACTGGTGGATCTGATAGGCCGCCTTGGAGGAGGCGTGAGCCGGATCCATCATGGTCAGCAATCGGGCTTTGGCGTATGGGTGGGCCTGGACGATCACGTAAGAAAGGACCCCTGCCGCGGCAAGCGCGCTGCCAAGGTGGGTGAGTCTGACTCCGGCCATGAAACACAGCGACATGGCGGCGAGCATCAGCACAGCCCCTGTTCCAAAGTTGGGCTCCAGGACCACCAGACCAACGAAGAGCGAGGAAAGGACGAGGGGGGGGGCAAACCCCAAGAGGAAGCTCTCCACCCGATCGGCCTTCCTGGCGAAAAAGCTGGCCAGAATCAGAATCAGGGATAGCTTGGCGAGCTCAGAGGGTTGAAAAGAGATCCCGAACAGGCGGAGCCACCGTCGTGCGCCGTTCACCTTGACTCCAACTGACGGGAGCAGGACCAGGAGCAAGAGCAGCAACGAGGTCAGGAATAACAGCGGAGCGTACCGCTGGAATGCCCGGTAGTCGCGGTACATGGCCCAGACCATCACCGCCACCCCAACCACCATCCAGAGAAGCTGTTTTTTCAAAAAGAGGAATGGGTCCCCATATTTCTCCTGGGCCTTGATGGCGCTGGAGCTGTACACCATCACGACACCGATTCCGACCAGGAGCAAGGAGACACTACACAACAGCCGATCGTAAGAGAGCCGCTTCACCGTCACGACGCGAGCCTCCGCACGGCCTCCTTGAAAACCCGTCCTCGATCTTCGAAGTCGGTGAACATGTCGAAGCTGGCGCAGGCCGGCGAGAGGAGGACCACCTCTCCTGGCGACGCGATGGCAGCGGCGCGCCGGACTGCTTCCTCGAGACTTGAAGTTTCCTCCATTGGGCAAGCGCCTTCGAGCTGAGACCGCAGCTTGCCCGCAGCCTGGCCGATCAGGATCAGGCGTTTGACCCGCTCCCGGACAAGAGGCACCAGGGGGCTGAAGTCGCTCTGCTTGTCCTTCCCACCGGCAATGAGCACGAGGGGGACGGTGAAGCTCTCCAGGGAACGGATCACCGCCCCGACGTTCGTCCCTTTGGAGTCATTGATGTACCGAACGCCGCCGATCTCGGCGACACACTCTAAGCGGTGTTCCAATCCCTCGAATCGGACGAGGGCACTCCGGATCGCCTTCTGGGACGCGCCTATCAATGCGGCCGCCAGACTGGCGGCGAGGGCATTCTCCAGATTATGTACCCCTTGGATCTTCACCTCATTCCAACGGCAAATCGTCTCTCGCCGTCCCGAAAGGGCGAGGATGAGCTGATCGTCGTTGAGGTAGGCACCTTCAGCGAGAGGTTGTCTTCGGCTGAACGCCACCTTCCGCGCGGTGGCCTTCCGTGCCACCTCGAGGACCAGGGGATCGTCCGCATTCACGACAGCGAAGTCCATTTGGTCTTGGTTCTCAAAGAGTCGAGCTTTAGCCTGGTAATAATCCTCGACCCGGTCATACCGGTCGAGATGATCCGGGGCGAGGTTCAGGAGCAGGCCCACCCGAGGCCTGAACTCCTTGATCGTCTCCAATTGAAAGCTGGACAGCTCCGCCACGACGATTTCGCCAGCCGGAAGGCTTGGCGCCACCTGGCAGAGGGGGGTGCCGATGTTACCGGCCACAACCGAGGGCAAGCCGGCCTCCTCGAGCATGACGCCGAGAAGGGTGGTGGTCGTGCTCTTCCCATTGGTCCCGGTGACCCCGATGAAGGTGGCTTCACTGCAACCGTAAGCCAGCTCTACCTCGCCGATGAGCGGGATGCCAGCCGCCCGAACTTGCTGAAACAGCGGTTCGCGGAGATCGATCCCTGGGCTTACCACAACGAGATCGGCCGCGAGCAAGGAATGTGGACGATGCCCGCCCAGTTCGAGGATGACCCCGTCCCGCCGCAGGCCTGACAGTCCGGGCCCAAGCTCACATTCACCCCCCTGATCGGTCCCGATCACGAAGGCGCCCTGTTTGAGCAGCAGGCGACAGGCCGCCTCTCCGGATCGCGCCAGTCCTACGACAACCACCCGCTTCCCGCTCAGATCCAGCATGGCTACCGCCATGCAGTTCCGGGTTCCAGATTCCAGGTTCCGAGTAAGTGAAACTCGTTACGTGAAACCTGGCATGTGGAACTCGAAACTGGAAACTCGAACCTCGAAACCTCTTTCAACGCCTTTACCTCAGTTTCAACGTGGTCAGCGAAAGGAGGGCAAGGATGAAGGAGATGATCCAGAATCTGACGATGATCTTTGGCTCCGCCATCCCGTTCAGTTCATAGTGATGATGGATCGGTGCCATCCGGAAGACACGCCTGCCGGTCGCCCGATACGAGAAGACCTGAAGAATCACCGAGATCGCCTCTGCCGCGAAGACCCCGCCCACGATCAGGAGGAGTAGCTCGTTCTTGACCAGGACGGCCAGGGTTGCCAGGGCGGCTCCGAGCGCCAGCGAGCCGGTATCGCCCATAAAGAGCTGCGCCGGGTAGGCGTTGTACCAGAGGAATCCCAGGCTCGCCCCGACAATCGCCCCTCCGAAGACCGTGAGTTCGGAACTTCCTCTCACGAAGACCACCTGCAGGTAGTGAGCAATTGCGGCATGCCCCGCAATGTATGCCAGAACCGTGTACGCGGCGGCGGCCATCAGGATCGGGCCGATGGCCAACCCGTCCAGTCCGTCGGTCAGGTTCACGGCATTCGAGCTGCCCACGATGACCAGCGCGACGAAGATAATGTAGCCCCACCCCAGATCGGGCATCCAGTTTTTGAAGAACGGGATAGCCAACTTGGTGGTAAAGGCATCCACTGGGTTGACGTAGAGGACTGCGCCGACCAGCAGGCTCGGAATCAGTTGCCAGACCAGCTTTGTCCTGACCGAGAGGCCCTTGCTGTTCTTGCCTGCCACCTTCAGGTAATCGTCGGCAAAGCCGAGCGCGCCCATCCAGGCTGCGCAGAACAGGACCAGCCAGACGAAGCGGTTGGTGAGATTTGCCCAGAGCAGCGTAGAGATGAAAACGGACGTGAGGATCAGGAGGCCACCCATCGTCGGCGTTCCAGCTTTCTTCAAATGGCTCTCGGGGCCGTCGTTCCTGATGCTCTGTCCGATCTGCAACTGACGCAACTTGCGGATCAGAATGGGCCCCAGAAGGAGGCTGATCAAGAGCGCGGTGATGATGGCACCAGCCGTGCGGAAGGTAACGTACCGGAAGACATTGAAAACACTGTACGTCTCACGTAACGGAAAGAGGAGATGGTATAACATCAGGAGTCGCGCCCCTTCTTAGTACAGAGGGTATAGGGCCTAGGGTCCAGGGTATAAGTGCCGAGGGTTGAGGGTTTAGGGTTTAGGGTACAGTCGAACTCTGAGATCTCGGTGACCTTTAGATGTTTCATTCCTTACCCTCTACCCTTTACCCTATACGCTGACTTTCCATTACTTCCCCGGCGTCACCAGATGCCGGCGATCCACCAACGCCTTGCCTTCTTTCGACTCGAATTGGGTTAACCTCTTCTCTTGATGGGCCTCAAACGCCAACTCCACCAGGCGGACGATAAGCTCCGTCGGCTTGACTCCGCTGGCCTCCCAGAGGGCAAATGAAAGAGACCCCGGCATGGTATTGATCTCATTCACATACGGCTTCATCGTAGTCGACTCGATGAGGAAGTCAACCCGAGAGATCCCTCGTGAATCGATCGCCTTGAAAGCCTCCGCCGCCAGGCGCCGCACCTCCTCAGACAATCTTTGGGGAATCCCGGCGGGGATGATGCTTGGAGCGAGGTCTGTCCGTCCCGGCTTCTTGTCCTCTGGATACTTTTCATGATAGCTCACAATCTGACCCGAACTGATGAGCTCCTCACACTCTGACACCGTGAGCGTGTGGTTCCCCAACACACTGCACTGGACTT
>JBGPUH010000165.1:0-5868 GCA_041491025.1 Methylomirabilis sp. (SeqCode) | reverse complement strand
TGAAGAAGGAACGGAAGATCAACCGCCTGGAGAATATCGCCGTCCGGTCCGTGGAATTGACCGAAGCGTGGCAAGAGCGCGGGCAGGATTATGCGACGGTGCGATTCCTGGCGAGCCTTCTCGATTCCACCGTGGACGAGGAGACCGGACAGGTTGTGGAGGGAAGTCGGACCGATCCTGTGAAGTTCGAGGAGTTCTGGACCTTCACGCGCCCGGTCGGCCCAAATCGTTGGCAGTTATCGGCCATCAACCAGGCTGAGGCCTGAGCTTTCGGCTTTCAGCGATCAGCTTTCAGATCATAAAAGAGCCCCCCGCGAGCAGGTTCGCGGGGGGCTCTTGTTTTCCTGTCCAGGGCCGGGTTAGAGCTTGACGACGTTCGCGGCCTGCTTTCCCTTGGGACCATCGACGACTTCAAACTCGACTTCCTGAGCCTCGGTCAGCGTCCTGAAGCCGGAGCCTTCAATGGCGGAATAATGCACAAAGACATCATCCCCATCCGGTCGCTCGATGAAGCCGTACCCTTTGCTGTCATTGAACCACTTCACCTTTCCGGTCAAGCGCACTTCCTTCATCCCTCCTTTTCTATGGATCCCTCAGGATCGCCAGCTAGGATATGTGTTTCTACACCATCCTGGCGAGCCAGAGATCGTGCTTTCCCACGTTCACGACCCACAATCGCACCGCTGCGAATACCGTTCCAACTCTTTATGGCGACTTTGCCCTTCCGCGCGGTCGCGACCATTGCCATAAGGGACGTCGCTCAAATTCGGCGAATTAAGTTGGAACGGCACGAGCGCTCGCTTGATGGAGTGTGGCAACGGTTGGTGAGCCTGCCATGGGAGTCTGTCCACAAAACGGGCGACATGTAACCATAGGTGGCCCGCCTTGTCAAGACGATTTCACCAGATGATTTCAATTTTGCAGGCGCAGATACTCAGACTCGGAATGGGAGAGGACCCTTCGAGCGAAGGTTGTTGTGAGGAAAAGTTCCTTGAAGAAATTCACCGCAAGTTTCAAGGGCTGGATGTTCCAAAATCGTCTCCCGCGCAGGTGTTCTCGCGTTCTGATCCAGAATTCTTTCAAGTCCTGGCGGGAATACACGACCCGGTTGCTCAACGCATCGAACCTGACATAGAGGAATTGCAATCGTGACGGAAGCCTCTCCCTGACCCCGGAGTAAAACGCTTGCCATTCCTGAACCTTCATGCTCTGCCAGGCATCTTTGTGGAGGGCATAGAGGTGATCGAGCCATTTCCTGGCAGGTCCATCGTCCCACGCAAAACGGTGATAGAGTTCTTGGACCCTGGCTTCGAGGCTTCCCCATTTCTTCAGAAACGCGTTCAGGTCTTTGCGGCTGAGCAACAGCTTCGAGGAGAGCTCTTCGAAGGGTTCGAGCAAGGTCAGGGCCTTGGCGGGGAGCGCCGTCTTGGCATCGTTATAGGCCTTTTGCCACTCGGCGATTTTCAAGCTCTGCCAGATCTCTCCCTGGATTCTCTGAATCTCCTCAAGAGCCCGTTTTTCTCTTTCACTCCTCGGACGTGTCTGGAGCCAGACTTCCTCCATCTCCTTGAGAAAGCGCGCCCACGACAGGAACAGATGGAACACCTCCTTCGTGCGCTTCCACAGATGGACCGGCAAGGAATCGATCGAAAACCCGGGCCTCCGCGATCGCCGGTCCTTCAAGCGGAAGAAGCCCGCAATCATGGGGTGTTGCTTCTCGATCAGGGCAGCGTTCTTGTACCACATATAGACATTGATGAGGTTCCAGTACACCCTGGGGTTGTGGCTCCAGCGCGACAGGATCGTCGTGAGGTTCTCCTTGCTGTAAAAGGATTCCCAAGCATCTTCATACGCCTGGGTCCATTCCTCGGCGGTCATCTTGGGGTGCTTGGTCGTTGCATGGAAGGAATCCCGCTTGTTGAAGTCGGGGTCCATCCATTCACCACGTTTCGTCATTTCCAGGTGGTCGTGGGATCCCGGCAACGGGGTCAGCATGAAGAAGGAGGCTTGATCCGGTTGGACGACATCGATGAGATACCGAATATCGCGGCCCACTTGCTCCTTCGTATCAAAAGGAAGACCGATGATGTACCCGGCATGCACGACCACGCCCGCATCATGCCACTCGCGGATAATATCCACGTACCCCTCGACCTTATTCTGTCCCTTCCCCTCGACCTTGAGGTTCTCGGGGTTCACGCTCTCCATGCCGACGAACACCTGGCTGCAGCCAGCCTGAGCAGCCAGGGGGACGAAGTCCTTCGGCTTGCGCGCCAGGTCCACCTGCATCATATAGGTGATCTTGATCCCTTCATCGCGCAGCCGAATGATCGCTTCAAAGGTTTCGCGCCACAACCTTTTCCGGGCAAAATTGTCGTCCGTAAAGAAGTAAAAGTCGATGCCGTGTTCGAGATAGTTTTTCCGCACCAGCTCGGCGATGCATTCCGGGGAACGCTCTCGCATCGTTCGGCCCTGCACGTTGATGATGGTGCAGAACGTGCATGCGAAGGGACAGCCGCGTGAGGTATCAACGGTGCCGAAGGAGGGTCTGGCGAAGTGTTGCATCGTTTTGGGGCTCATGACGGGCAGGGGAGCATTCTCGATATCGGCGAGACTCTTGAGATCTTGGGCAAATGAGTACAGAGGCTTGGGTCGCCCGTTGAGGACATCGGCCAGTATCCCTTCCCAATACCCTTCCACCTCGCCGGACACGACGACGATGGAGTGCTGAAAGAGTTCCTGGATGTCCGGTTCACGCTCACTGAGCATGTTGATGGTTCCACTCGTGTGGAACCCGCCCATGATGACGTCAATCCCCTGCGAACGGAACTGCTTCCCCAAATCGAGGGCCCTCGGGAATTGGTTGGTCTGGACCCCTACCAGACATACCACAAGCTTCGTTGCGGGATGGCGGCTCCATCGGACGATCTGCTTGACCGGGATCTTTTCTGCCGTTTCGTCGAAGGCATCCACCTGGATGTCAATGTCTCCCAGGACACGGCGCCGTTTGACATCTTCGGTCAGACCGTGCAAGACATTCAACGTGTTGCTGGGAAGCACGCCCTTCCAAAACCGGATCAGATACCCTTCATCGTCGTATTTCGAGGGTTTGATAAGAACAACCCGAAGGGTCGTATACTTTTTCGCCTCCGGGAGGAGGGCGGTATGAAGTGATTCAAGGCCAGAGGGCTCGAACCGTTCGACGACAGGCGGTGCAATCCCGCCGTTGGTTACCTTCTCCATCACCGTTCTCCCGAAAGAGTCAGAGTTGATTGAGATTCGGCACACTCAGCTTTCGCAGACGTGGACGACTCTGGAGTGCGCCTGGGGACGCGAGGCGAGTACGAGCCGGAGGATGCGCATGATCTCCCAAGAGGTCCGGTTGTCATTGCCCTTGTCTCGGGCCCCTTGTCGTGCTCGTGCTTGCAGAATGTCGCCACCCGCATCGATCTGTTCCTGGGTGGGTCGTTGCTCTCGTTTGCACAGTCCCTCACGCTACATCAGATCATGGGGACTGTCAATGCCAAAATTTAGATGGCATGCGGCTTCGACCTCGCGCGAACGCTTGACTTTTTGGCGAAAGGTGTTATAAACAAAGATGTTATAAACAAGGAGGCAGATTCGAAGAGCGTATGCGTCGGAGGAGTTGAGGATCTTTCGCGGGAGCGAAGTCCGATCGTACGGTTGTGCCCGTTCCTCGCGCCAACCCTATTCTATTTTTACGGGTTCGGAATGCGCCGGGGCGCGATAATTGCTGTCCCGGTTCCCGGGTTTACCATCGCCGCCAACGCCGAAGTGATCTCTCCGCAGCCTCCCCCACAACTTTTCCCACAGGTGCCGTCGCTCCCTATCAGTCTCAGGGGAGCAGGAGACAACCGGACCAATGCGGATCCGTAAGGCGGTCTTGCCTGCTGCAGGTTTGGGGACGCGGTTCCTTCCGGCAACAAAGGCACAGCCGAAAGAGATGCTCCCGATCGTGGATAAGCCTACTATCCAGTACGTGGTGGAAGAGGCGGTGGCATCCGGGATCGAGGACATCATTATCGTCACCGGCCGTGGGAAGAACGCCATCGAGGACCACTTCGATCGGTCACTGGAACTGGAGATCGCCCTTGAGCGGCAGGGCAAGGGCGAACAGTTACTAGAGATTCAACGCATCTCAGAGTTGACCTCCTTCTGCTACATCAGGCAGAAGGAGCCACTCGGTCTGGGGCACGCGATCTTGGTGGCGAAGGCCCTCGTTGGGAACGAACCCTTTGCCGTCCTGCTGGGAGATGACATCATCGATTCGGAGGTGCCTTGTCTGAGGCAAATGATGTCGGTGTTTGACCGGCACCACTCACCGGTTATTGCCGTGCAGCAGGTTCCCAGGGAGGAGACCAGCAGCTACGGGATCATCGATCCCAAGTCGGTTGAGGACTCGGTCTATCAGATCCTGGATCTGGTGGAGAAGCCCTCCCCGGAGACCGCGCCTTCTGACCTGGCCATCATCGGGCGCTACATCCTGACGCCCGAGATTTTCGAGGCCCTCGAACACACCCTTCCGGATGAGCGGGGGGAGATCCAGCTTACCAACGGCCTGAAGCTGTTGCTGAGAAGACAAGCCCTCTACGGGTTGGCGTTTCATGGGCGCCGGTATGATGCCGGGAGCAAGCTCGGCTTTTTGAAGGCGACCGTGCAGTTTGCCTTGAACCGGTCGGACTTGGCGCCCGCGTTCCGTGCATACCTGAGAAGCCTCAATCTCGACGAAGCCTGAGCGACATGGGAATAGAACCGAAAGGAGAACCGAAAGCCGTGGCGGACGAGAAAGCGATCGGAGGCACAGAGCAGACATCGGTGCCTGACGTGGGGCCCACCGAGGCCAAATCTGAGGAACAGGCGCGGAAGATTCCCGAAACGATCCCCCTCCTTCCGGTGCGAGACGTCGTGATCTACCCCTTCATGATCCTGCCCCTGTTCGTGGGACGGGAGAAATCGGTTCGAGCGGTGGACGAATCGCTCTCGCGCGACCGACTGATCCTGTTGGTGGCACAGCGGGATGCCGAGAAGGAGGATCCCGGCGTCGATGAGATCCATTCGGTTGGGACGGTGGCGATGATCATGCGGATGCTCAAGATGCCGGACGGGCGGGTGAAGGTGCTGGTTCAGGGTCTTTCCCGCGCCAGGGTCTTGGCGATCGCGCGGCGAGATCCCTACTTCGAGGCCAGGATCGCCGAGGTTCATGAGGCGGAGGTGGTCGTGTCGGCCATCGAGGTGGAGGCCTTGATCCGTTCGGTCAAGGAGCAGGTGAGCAAGAGCGTCAACCTCGGGAAGCAGATCCCGCCGGATGTGGTGGTGATTGCCACCAATCTCGATCACCCCGGACGCCTGTCCGACCTCGTGGCCAGCCACCTGGATCTAAAGATGGAGCAGGCTCAGGAGGTGCTGGAGATCTTCGATCCAATTCAACGCCTGAAGAAGATCAGCGAGCTCCTGAGCAAGGAGATCGAGCTGCTGGAGATTCAGCAACGGATCCAGAGCCAGGCCCGGGAGGAGATGGACAAGACTCACCGGGAGTATTACCTCCGGGAACAGATGAAGGCGATCCAGAAGGAGCTGGGTGAGACCGACGACCGAAGCCAGGAGCTTCAGGAGTTGGAGCAAAAGATCAAGAAGGCGAAGATGCCGGCAGCGGTAGAGGCCGAGGCGAAGGCCCAGCTCGGACGGCTCAGCCGGATGCATCCCGATGCCGCCGAGGCCTCCGTGATCCGGACCTATCTCGACTGGCTCATCGAGCTGCCCTGGAGCCGGCAGACGAAGGACAAGCTTTCCATCAAGCAGGCCTCCAAGATCCTCGAGGAGGATCACTACGATCTCGAAAAGGTGAAG
>JBGPUH010000164.1:0-5887 GCA_041491025.1 Methylomirabilis sp. (SeqCode) | reverse complement strand
GCTGAGCTTGGAGGAGATCGGCCAGATTCACCGGGAGGTCGGGCTTCCGATGGAGCTGCTGGTCCACGGCAAGATGCCCCTTGGCATTTCGGATCACTGTTTCCTCTTGGAGTATGAGGAAGCCTGGGGGATGAAGTGTCCTGACCTCTGCCAGCAGGACCTCTTCCTCAAGCAGGGCGATTGGGCGATGAAGTCCGTAGGGAAGGGGGTGTTGAGCGGAAAGGATGTCTGCATGCTGGAGCATCTCCCGCGCCTGGTTGCGGAGGGGCATACCCGCTTTCGGATCGAGACGGTCTCGGAAAGTCCTGAATATCGGCTGGAGGTCGGCCGGGTCTACCGCGAGGCACTCGAGCGCGCCTTTGCGGGAACCGACGGCGTGGAAGAGCGTTGGTGGACGACGCTCAGGCGTCATGCTCGAATTGGCCTGTGCAACGGTTTTTACTTCGGCAGATCAGGGATGGAGTACCTGGGCGTGCGGCCCGATGCCGTGGCTTCAGCGTTGCGGCGGCCAGTTGCAGAGACAACAGACTATCAGGCACAAGGAGCCATTCGATGATCGAGCTGCTCGCTCCTGCGGGGAATGTGGAAATGGTAGCGGAGGCCGTCAAGAGCGGGGCGAACGCCATCTACGTCGGCCCGCGAGGCTGGAGCCGCCGCCGCGACGCCTTCGAAATGGATGACGCCACCGTTCGGGAGTCGATCCGGATAGCCCATGAGAGTGGGGCCAAGCTTCGGGTGGCGTTCAATACCAACATGCAGTCCAAAGAGATCCCGGACCTTCTGCGTCGCATGGAGACCTTTGTTGGCTATGGAGCCGACGGCGCCATCATGACCGATATCGGTGCGATCGAGGTGGTGCATCGGCATTTCCCGGAACTCACTATTCACGCCAGCATCGGGGCCAACATCTTGAACAACGCTGACGTGGCCTTCTATCGGGAGATCGGCGTCTCGCAGGTGGTGGCAGACACGAAACTGACTCTCAGGGAGCTTGCTTCCCGAAAGGAGCAGCTCGACGTTGGGATTGAGATCCTGATCCACGCCAACTACTGTTACACTTATCTCGGGAAGTGCTGGATGTCACCCTATCATCGGCTTGAGCGAACGATCGACGATGCGGGCAAGGACCTGTTCAAGGGGAGCCCCAACCGGGGTGGCCTTGATTATAGGGTCTGCTTGGAGGACTGGCATCTCTACAGCGGCGACACCAAGTGGGAGGACCGCGTCGCCCTCAAGAACGACGCTTTCTTCCTCTTGGACGATATCCCACACCTGATCGATATGGGAGTGCACTGTCTGAAGGTTCAGGGGCGTGAGTATGCCGTTGCCCTCGTGGGCGCCATCGTCAAGTTCTACCGTGACCTGATCGACACGTATGAAGCGCACCCGAAGGGCGAGCGGTTCGACCTCGTGCCGTGGAAGGGGCGTTTGGCCGCGATCCAGCTCGGACGGGACGCGCAGCGGACTAGGGGAACGCAGGCGTTGCTGGCCGAGGGTAGGATACCTGTTGCCGCGATTCGCCGTCATTGAGACAGTCGCTGTTCCGCCAGCAAAGAGGAGCCGACGCGGCGCGAGCCGTGTCGGCCCTTAAGCGCCGGAGGTATTAATTGGCCGAACAGGGGGATCATCCCCGTTGCAGACGATGTCACCGTGACGATCCTCCTCTCCTTCGCATCGATTCCTTCGATCGGATCGCGCTCGCGGACGATCCCGCCGATCCCAACTGCGGACACTATTATCTTGAGGCGGTGTACGTCATGCAGTGCTCCGGCTGCGGCCACCGGCAGGAGCAGGTCAGCAAGCGAACGCCCTACGTGACGCTTCGCGAGGCCCAGAAGGAAATGGACGCGCACCTGCTTGGGAAGGGTTGAGCGAAGAGAGTTTTGGGTTACGGGTTTCGAGTGAACCCCAAACTCGAAACCCCAAACTCGAAACTGTTCTATGCGGGGGGGTCAAGAGGAAGGTGGGCTAATCGGTTCAATCCTCCTGGAGTTCCGGCATCTCCTTCCATTTCGGTTCACCTCCAGGCTTGAAGTTCCGGGTCGCGAGAAAATTCATCCCCTGATAGAAATTCACCTTGAACTTCCCCCCTCCGAACCTCTCACTCAGATAGCCTATCGGGTCTCCGATCATGGGGGTGAATTCTTCGGACCGGTACCTCGCAAGCCATTTGAACCGAACAGTCCCCATCCAGGGCTCCTGGACCATCAGCTTTGTCGAGCATTCCGGCCACAGTGCCATGAAAGCCCGTTGCAGATCGGCCTCGGTCGGTTGTGTGTTGCCTTTTCGCTCCAGTAACTCCCGGAGCACCGGCGTCAGGAGCTTGCCGACCCAGGTGGCGAATATCTCCCACGCCTCGAGTGATTCCATTTCTGTCAGGTCGTGTGAGATTCAGGAGGGGACCGTCGGTACTCCGGCTGGCGCTTTCGCTCCCGACGAGGCGGCCTTTTGGACGCTGACCTGCCACCGGATGATCCCCTCACCGCTCTTCTTGGGATTCGAGGCAGTATAACCCTGACCGGTTGCCCACTGCTGGATCGCCTCTGCCAGCGATTGCTCGGGCAGGATGATCACCAGTTCTTCGTCTGCTGCCATCTCCTCCACCGCACGCTTGGCCTGGGGCAATTGGTAGTTCCTCATCTCTCCCAGCAACTGTAAGGTTCGCTTCATCAGTGTTGTCGTCCTCCTGAAATCCCTGTCAGGATGGGGTGGTGAGGTATCGCTTAGCCGCGATGACTGCCTGCCTGGCAAGCGCGAGAGCGCCTTTTGCCGCTTCCCTGCTATACAGCGGATGAGGGAGCGGCGTTCCCTCCGGCTCGTCTCTCTGGGCCGGCGGCGCGAATTGCTGCAATGGACGAAGCGACGTCATCAAGGAACCCAAGGCAGGCTCAGCCGCCTCAAGCTGCTGGCCCAGAGAGCTCAAGGTGGGCCGATCGGCAACGTGGTGACCTTTTCCGAGCACCAGTGCGCGGACCGCTTTCTCCGCCGCAAGGTAGGCGAGGCGGCAGAGAGGGTAATAGCCCTCATCGGGGAGGAGCAACTCGGCGTCCTTCAGGTCTTTCTCTGCCTCGGCAATCCATCGTTGGGCGTCGTCCCGCGTGGCCTGTTGCATCTCTCATGTTCCTTCGAAGAGGTCGCGGCCCTACTGCCGCGCGTCCCGCTCCGCGTCGAGCTTTACCCGGATCCTGCGGAAGGCTTCCATATCCTGCTTGAGATCAGGATGGCCGATTCGTTTGTCGATGGCAATCACCTGTTCCAGCAGGCGGAGCGCTTCGCGCCATCCTCTCCGTTCTTCATAAATGAGAGCCATATTGTGCAGGACCACGCTGGACCGAAGGAGATCTCCGGTTGCCTCCAACAGGCCCAGGGCTTCCTTATAGGCGGCCAGCGCCTCGTCCAGGTCGCCAGCTTTCTTTCGAACGAATCCCAAGCCGTTCAGCGCGGCGGCTCGTCTGGGCTGGTCCTCCTCCCCCATCAGGGAGAGACTTTGGCGGTACCGATTGGTGGCCTCATTCCATTCACCGCGGCGCTGATGGAAGCTCGCAAGATTGGCCAGCGTCACCGACTGTCCCAGTCGATCCCCCGCCGCCTCCTGAAGCCCCAAGGCCTTGCCGTACGATTCGAACGCCTCCTCGAACCGGCGCCGCTTTGCTTCGACGTTCCCGATGTTGTTCCAGACAAGGGCGACTCCCACAGGGTCCCCGAGCGACTCCTTGATCGCCGCGCTCTCCCGGTAGGCCTTGAGAGCCTCCTCCCACATTTCCATCCCTTCGTAGGTGACCCCCATGCTTCCCACGGTCGCTGCCATGCCGGCCTGATCTCCCGCGGCCTCCTGCGAAGCCCTGGCCCGATCGTACAGCGCAAGCGCGTGATGCCACCCGCCTTGCCGTCGGTAGAGATCGCCCAGCATGAGCAGCGTCCCAACTATTCCTTGGCGGTCCTGCCTGTCCTCGTGCAAGGCCAGGAGTTCTTGCAGTGGCGCGGTCGCTTTCATCGGCTCATCGCGCTGTTGGTAAAGCGTTGCCAATCGGAACAGCGCGGCGGCCAGCAGATCGCGATCCTCCGCAGCCCGCGCTCGCTCGGTTTCCGACAGCACGGAGGCCAATAACTCTTCCGATGACACGTTCATGATCTCGATATTAACCCCTCGGGCGCTTCAAGATCAACAGAGCGCCCACGGTCCCGTAGGCCACGCCATCGCGGTTGGGCGCGATCAGGGGCACCGAGGCGGCCACCTCCCACCCGTCGGCCCCCACCTCGTTGAGCCAGACTAGGTCGCACACGAGACCCTCCGGAGTTTCCTTAAACATGACCATCCGTTCCTGGTATTCCCAGCGGGTCATGGCTCGCGTCCTTTCCTGCCGGCGAATATCTGCTCGTCCGGGAGGTCGAGAGCGGTCCCGATGACCTTCCGGATCTGGAGCAACCGCTCCTCCCGGTCAGCCTCGAGAGTGGCTTCGGCCTCGAGCATCATTCGGCTGATGACTCGGTTCAACGCGCGGAGACGGCGTCCTTCCTCAGGGCGTCCGAGCTCCATGAGTAACTTGCCCACCAGTTGCTGATAACCCTGGGATTCGAGAGTCGCGAGCTGCGCCTCGGGATCAAAGAGGCGCCGGTACTCCGGGCTCAAGAAGATCTTGGCGAGGTGGCGTGAGATTTGGGCGAGATCCATGCGGTCGTTATCCTGTTCCAACAGGCTTAGCCGGTCGTCCATGGGCAGACGCGACCAGACCTGGTCTCCTACGGGCGGCATCGCTAGCATTCGCCCTCCCCGATAACGGTCGGCGAAATCGCAGAGATGGCGATCGCCCAGCTTTGCAGCGAGGGTGGGGACGAGGCCCGCCAGGATCTCCGCCGGGATGTCGTGCACGGAGGGATACCGCCCCTGCAGCATGGACAGGTCCCTTCGTAGCTCTTCGAGGGTCATGAGGTCCAGAAGGACGAAGAGAGACCGCTTGAGCTCCTCGGGAGTCATCGTCCCGATCGCCTCTTTCACATCGGCGGGCAGTTCGGCGGTGGTCGGTTCAGCCACGAGCGGAAGCTTTGCCATTCGTCCGGCTACTAAGGATTCCAGGGGCTGGTGGATGTCGATGGCCTCGCCTATCATCGCGCGGATTCTCGCCAGGACACCCTCTGCCTCCTGGGGCGGGAAACTGTCCAGGCCCGCGGTCATCTCCTGCACCTTGGCGGCCAGCTTCAGGACGAGGTCCTCCCGCAGGCCCATCAGCCGTTCCTGCACCTGATGGTAGATCGGGAACTCAACCGCTGACTCTGAGAGGCTCGAGTCATGGTATAGATCGTAGTTCCCACACATGAAGAGCCTGGCCAGCTCCCGGCGCAGCTTGTAGCCGGTGAGGCTGGCAGGGTGGCGTTCGAGCAATGCCCACTTCTCGGCTACGGACATGCTCTGCAATTCCTCATCGGTCAGTTCATCGGGCCTGGAGCCGTCGGTCAGCCGTTTGGCCTCAAGGTCTGCCAACGCCCGCTCAGTGTACTTGGGAATGAACCCGCTGACAAACCGCTGCACATCCTCGATGTGGAGATATTCGTTGTAGCCTCGAAGCAGTTCGTCTCGCTCGGTCGGATCCAGGCAGTCGGCGAACAGGCGCACCGTCCACCGGAGCTCCTCATCGGTCATCGACTCGGTCCGTCTCAGGAGGTCTTCGGCCCTGGCCTGAATATATTGCCGCTGTGGTTCAATACGGGGATGCTCATCCATGGCATTCTGACCCTAGACGGAATCGGGGCACCATATTCCCCAGTTGAACTGGTAATAGTCATCGCCCATCCACTCTTCGATGTGCGCCCGGTTTTCCGCCAGGTAGCGAAAGTCGGCGTCGAATTCGAAGGCGACGATCATCCGTTCCTCGAGGTCAAAGACTCGGAG
>JBGPUH010000163.1:0-5921 GCA_041491025.1 Methylomirabilis sp. (SeqCode) | reverse complement strand
TCCGTTCCTGCAGGCCGATCGCCTCCAACGCCAGCTTGGCCTCCTCTTCGAGCGACCCATGGTGAAGGTGAAGCACTCCCCCTGTCTGGCCCTCTTCGAGGAGGAGGAGCCCGGACCCGGTCCAACCGTTCCCGTCCAGAGAACGGAGGACGCCCCATGACCGCCTGACTAGAGTTGTCAGCCCTTTTCCTCGCCGCGCCTTCCTGGCATGCTATTTGCTCTGCAGATGGGATCATCCGCAATCCCGGTGAATAGCAGTGAGATGCTGAAGGAACGAAAGGCTCATGAGCGGGGGAACAGGATGCTACAGAAGAGGGCAGGGCGGCGACGGGTTTCAACCTCGACTTACCCGAAACAAGTCGGGTGGGCTGCCATGTGGTGTGTATTGGCCATCGGCCTCAGCGGGGCGGCACCGACAGGGCCTAAGACTCTGAATGAAGCCCTGAGACCGATGATGGTCACCATGCTGCTGGGTGCGATCGCAATAGTGGCGATTGGGCTGCTTGGGGCTGTGGTGGTGGCCTCTTTGAAAAGGCCGAGTAAAGATGAACAGGACGCCAACTCCTCCGGAAGGGCAGGGCATTCCACCTACATGATGTCACTCAAGCGCGCTGTCCTCGCCTTCGCCTGTGTGGCATTGCCCGCATTGGCATTATTGTTCTTCCCAGGGATATTGGGCGGATCTTCCGCTGCGGCCATATCGCTGGCACTTCTAGTGGCCGGCGTGGCCGCGTTCAAGCTCTTCGCGAAGCGATCAGACCAGGCAGAGCGAGGGGCCGATGCCGAGGTGGTAGTGGCGCAGCTCCTTCGAGACCTGCCAAAGGAGTACCACGTCTTTCATGATCTGGTCTTCGAGGGATTTAACATCGACCATGTAGTTATCGGCCCAACGGGTGTGTTCATTGTGGAGACCAAGAGCCATGGCCGTAAGGTCAGCGCTAGGGGTGAGGCGCTGCTTCTAAACGGCCGAGCCTTCGAGAAGCCGATCCTGAAGCAGGCGAGGTCCGAGGCCCTCACCCTACGCGACAGGCTGCCACGGATCAATGGAAAGCGGTGCTCTGTGCACCCGATTCTGTGTTTCCCAAATGCGTTCATCGAGGTGCGAGGCCTCGTGAAAGGTGTTACCGTGGCCGGCCGCCATTTCCTTACTCGGGCCATTATAGGATATCGGGCCGTAGCCCTCTCCCAGCCGGAGATCCTGCAGCTAGTGGACGCGCTAAAGCTCAGTGCGTCACCGGTGCACTCAGGTAGGGGATAACAGAAAAGCGTTCATCCCTTTTCCTGATCCTGTTCGTTTCTGTCGACCTCCCGATTGCCCTCCAGGGGCATCCGCGGCACCTCGAAGTCGATCCCAAGTTATTTCTAGATTTCCCACGAGTTACTGGGTTGATCGTGTGCGGTCTTTGTAGCCACACACTGATCTGATACGGCCATCTGCTACGTTTTCCCACTCAGGAAGGTAAGCACTCATAAGGCTCTTAAAGAGCTTGCCATGGTTGTGGACGCGGAGATGAAGGAGTTCGTGAACGACGACCACCTGTTGAAAGGCCCGATCTTCCCTAAGGAGATCTTTACTGAGACAGATGCGCCCGCTGGGCGAGCATCCCGTTCCCAGCGTCTCCATGCACCGAAACGGATACTACACCAAATAGACCCGGGAGGACTCTAATAGGTTAGGGGTATCACCTTTCTCAAGGTCAGCGGCTGGCCGTGGGGGATGCCGGGAATAGCGGAGGGTTGCGAATCTTTCATCGCAAACGTTCCGCCAAGGGGAGGATGCGTGTCGGCAACCCGACAACCCCGGGTCGCTCAGACGATTTTGAAGATTGACAGCCGGGAGAGGGTGTTCTAGCGAATTGTCGTCAAAAGTGTTACGATGGGCCAGAGGTGATCGACCGATCAGCCGTCCCAGGTCTCACCGACACCGAGAAGAGCGAGGCGGAAACATGACGATGAGAGGCGCCGCGCGGCGCGGACTGCTTGGGATCCTGATTCTGTTGCTGGCGGTGCCCCCCGGCGCTCTGGGGCAACTCGCCCCGCTATCCGCGCCACCGACCTTTCGGCAGGAAGAACTGGATCAGCTCCTGGCGCCGATCGCCCTGTACCCCGATCCGCTCTTGGCGCAGATTCTGATGGGGTCCACCTACCCGCTGGAGGTGGTCCAGGCTGCCCGCTGGGTCAAAGCGTATCCGAACGTCAAAGGCCCGCAACTGGAAGAGGCGATGCAGCAGCAGCCCTGGGATCCGAGCGTGAAGTCGTTGACGGCGTTTCCCCAAGTGCTCGCCATGATGGACGGGAACTTGGAGTGGACCCAGAAGCTGGGGGAGGCCTTCCTCGCCCAGCAGCCGGACGTGATGGCCACCATCCAGACGTTGCGGGCCAAGGCGCAGGCCGAAGGTTACCTTCAGAGCACCCCCCAGCAGACGGTCATCGCCGAGCCGCAGGCCATCAGGATCGAGCCGGCGACCCCGCAGATCGTCTACGTTCCCATCTACAACCCCACCGTGGTGTACGGGCCGTGGTGGTACCCGGCCTACCCTCCCTATTACTGGTATCCACCGGGGTACGTGGTCGGGGCCAGCGTGTTCTCGTTCGGCATCGGCCTGGCCGTGGGGGCGATCCTCTGGGGCGGTTTCGACTGGCACCGCCGCGACGTCACGATCGTCAACGTGCACAACTATAACACCTTCAACCGGACCAGGATCACGGACCCCACCTGGCGCCACGACGTGGTCCACCGCCGGGGTGTCCCCTACTATGATCCAGGCGTGCGGCAGCGCTTCGGCCAGGGCCCGCTCCCGGGCGCGGGCGCCCGCGAGCCGTTCCGCGGGCGCGTGCAGCAGGCTCCGCGGCAACTGGCGCCGCGTGTCATCGATCGCCGCCCGGGCGGCGGACCGGCCGCTGGCGTCGGTAGAGTCCCGGAGGGTGGTCCTGCCGCCGTACGAGTCCCGCAGGCGCCCCGCCCGCCAGCCGCTTTCGAGGGGCTGGGACGCGGCGGCGCGACACGGGGCTTTAGCGACCGCGGGCGCACGAGCCGGATGGGCACGGGCACGGCCAAGCCGTCGCCGAGCGTCCCGAGGGGTCCGGCCGGGGGCGGGCGGCCCGGCGGCGAAGGCGGAGGGCGTAAGTGAGGGGCGTGGGGGGTCAACAATCTCGGGAACGGCAGCTCCAAGAGGAGGTAAGGATGTCTTCATCCAATCGGCATGCGCATCCCGCTCTGCTCCGGCGGCTCGCCATAGCCGTAGTGGCCACGCTGCTCATGGGCGCCGCAGGATCCTGGGACGCTTTCGCCGCCAGCCTCACGCCGAGGACCTTCGCCTCGCCAGAGCAGGCAGTACAGGCCCTCGTCGAAGCCACGAAAGCGGGGGACACGAAGGCCCTCGCCGCGATCCTGGGCCCCGAGGGCAGCCAACTCATCTCGTCCGGGGATGCGGTGGCCGACAAGCAGGAGCGGGCGCGCTTCGTCCGCTCCTATGAGCAGTCAAACAAGCTGGAACGGCCCACCGAGACGAAGGCGGTGTTGGTCATCGGTCAGGATCAGTGGCCGCTGCCGATCCCGGTCGTGAAGGAGGGGGAGGCCTGGCGCTTCGATACCGTCGCGGGGAAGGAGGAGATCCTCAACCGCCGCATCGGCCAACACGAGCTGGATACTATTCAAGTCTGCTTCGCCTACGTCGATGCCCAGCGCGAGTACGCGCGGGTGGCCCGCGAGGGCGACGTGGTGCTCGCCTACGCGATGAAGTTCCGCAGTGACGAGGGCCAGAAGAACGGGCTCTACTGGGCGACCAAGGAAGGTGAAGAATCGAGTCCGTTGGGCGTGCTCGTCGCGAATGCCAGGGCGGAAGGATATTCCCGCAAGACATCGGGTGGACCGCCGACCCCCTACCATGGCTACTTCTACCGGATCCTGACGACCCAGGGTCCGGACGCGCCGGGCGGCGCCTATGACTATGTCGTCAACGGTAAGATGATCGGCGGGTTCGCCCTCGTCGCGTACCCGGCGCAGTACGGGGTCTCGGGAGTCATGACCTTCATCGTGAGCCACGAGGGCGTCGTCTACGAGAAGGATCTCGGGAAGGATACGGAAAAGATCGCTCTGGCCATGCAGACGTACAACCCGGATAACACCTGGAAGAAAGCGGAAGCGTCGCTGCCACCCACCCGCTAGCCGATTCCCGCCACGCCCCTTCAAGGGTCCTCAGACTCGACCCCGAGCAGCAGACAGGGGAGTGGACACCCCCGACAACCCCTACACAACCCATACCGGCGAGGCTGAGGTGGAAGCCATAAACCGGATCCCGCTCGCCCTTCGATCCTTCGAGACGCTCCGCACACCCTTCGATCCTTCGAGACGGCGCGAAAACATCGCGCCTCCTCAGGAGGCCCTGCGGGCCTCCTGAGGGTGGACGGAACCTCTGTTGTGTTTAGGGGAGGGGGGTGGGGAGGGATGGATAGAAGGTCCCGAGAAGCCCCCTCCCATGGCGATTTCGCATTTGACATGGTCGCATAAGACCAGTATGATGGCCAGAATAATGACCGTTCCTGAAGGAGGGTGCCATGAAGGAGGTGGACCGCTTTATCCCTATTACTGAGGCCAAGAATCAGTTGCTGGACCTGGTCAGGGATCTCCAAGCGAAGGATGACATCGTCGCCATCACGAAGAATGGGGTCCCCGCCGCCGTCCTCCTCAGCGTAGAGAGGTTCGAGGGGTTTCTGGAGACCATCGACATCCTGAGCGACGAGAAGGCGATGAGGTCTCTCCGTCGCTCCCTCCGGGAGGCTGGAGCCGGCCGATGGCTCCGCCATGACGAGGTTTTCGGAAAGCAGTGATGGCCTTCCGGGCGCGATACACTCCCGAGGCCTCGGCCATCATCAAAAAGCTCCATCCGACAATCAAGGCCGCCGTCCGAGCCGGAATCACTCAGATCGCGAAAGCTCCCCTGGAAGGTCGTGAACTCCAACTCGAGCTAAAAGGGTTCCGGTCCCTGCGCATCGGAAAGCATCGCATCATCTACAGGATCAACGAGGAAGAGTCCTGCGTTGAGATCCATTATGTGGGCCCCCGTCGGGATGTTTACGAAAGCTTCAGAGATCTTCTATCCGGAAAGACGCCGCTTCAATAGTCTTTTTCTCATCTGCTTCCCGGAGATAGCAATCATCGAACGCCCTGTATCCGGTCGCTTTGCCGCAGACTAAATCTAGCCGCCCCGACATCCCCTACACAAGCCATGTCGGCGAGGTTGAGGTGGAGGTCATGAACCGAATCCCGCTCGCCCTTCGAGACGGCCCTCCGGGCCTCCTCAGGGCGAGCGGCATACGGCCAGACGGGCCTCCTGAGGAGGCGCTGCTCTGTGCGCCGTCTCGAAGGATCAGGGTGAACGGAACCTCTGTTGTGTTTAGGGGAGGGGGGCGGGGAGGTCGGAGCGGCCCATGAGGTAGAGGTCGAGGCCCCGGGCGGCGCTGCGGCCCTCGGCGATGGCCCAGACGATTAGCGACTGGCCGTGCTGCATGTCGCCGGCGGTGAAGACGCCCGGAACGCTGGTCATCCAGTGTTCGTCTCGCCAGACGTTGCCGCGTTCGGTCAGCTTCACCCCGAGCTGGCTGAGCATCCCGTTCCGCTCAGGCCCGAGGAAGCCCATCGCGAGGAGGACCAAGTCAACTTCCATCTCCAGGTCGGTCCCGGAGATGGGTTTGAAGTCGAGCCTGCTGCCGTCCCGGACCATCTCGACTCGGTGAGCATGCAATTTCTTGACGTGGCCGTTCTCGCCGGAGAAGCGAGTCGTTGAGATTGCGTACTCTCGGATGCCGCCCTCCACGTGGGCGGCAGAGCTGCGGTAGATGATGGGCCACTGCGGCCAGGGGTTATCGGGCGCCCGCGTGTCGGGCGGACGCGGGAGCAGCTCGAACTGGTGGACGGAGAG
>JBGPUH010000162.1:0-5951 GCA_041491025.1 Methylomirabilis sp. (SeqCode) | reverse complement strand
TCAGGCCCGGCGACAACCAGGCTCGCTCTTCAAGCCATTTGTCTACCTTGCCGCCTTTGAGGCGAGAAGGGGAAGTGGCACCTCGGCGATAACCGCCGCAACCGTCGTCGAGGACCGTCCCCTGGCGCTGGCAGTCGGAAATGAGCGGTGGACGCCAAGGAACTTCGAAGGTCGCTACTACGGGAAGGTCCGGGCTCGCGAGGCGTTGGAGCGATCCCTGAACGCTGCCACCATCCAGATCGGGGAGCTGGCCGGGTTGAGTCGAGTGTTGGATCAGGCCAGGGCATCAGGAATCGAAAGTCGGCTCCGACCGGGGCCGGCTACGCTGCTCGGGGCCTCCGAGGTCAGCCTGCTGGAGATCACCGCGGCCTATGGCACCCTCGCCAGGGGAGGGGAGTGGATCAAACCGCACGCCATCAGGAAAGTTGTGGATGATCGGGGCCGGGTGTTGTTCGAGGACAGGCAGCAGATGCGGCGGGCGGCCTCGCCTCAAGCAGCCTTCTTGGTGACGTCACTCCTACAGGGCACAATCGATCGAGGCACCGGTGCGTCGGCACGCCGCCTCGGCCTGGCAAGGCCTGCCGCCGGCAAGACGGGGACCAGCAACGATCTGCGGGATGCCTGGTTCGTCGGCTACACGCCGGACCTGGTAGCAGGCGTCTGGGTGGGCGTCGATTCCGGGGCTTCGCTACGATTGACAGGCGCCCAGGCCGCCCTCCCAATTTGGGCGCGGTTTATCGAGCAGGCGTCCGCCGGGCATCCGGCAAAGGGATTTCGGCCTCCACCAGGGATCGTGACGGCGAGGATCGATCCGACAAGCGGCTTACGGGTCAGCGCCGGGTGTCCCGGCGGCATGGACGAGATCTTCATCCAGGGCACGGAACCGGCCGAAACCTGCCCCGGAGGCGAGTTCGTGCTCTTCCGTTGGCTCCGCCGCCTCTTTTCTGACTGACCATCCTCGGTTCGCAGATCATCCACTCCTTAGCCTCTCCAGCCCCCAAGCTCCTCGACCATTACGTCGCCGCGACCGGCACTACTGCGGCAACTCCTGTCGTCTACGGGCGCTCGCCGACCGGCGGCCGACGCAGCTTCGCCCGATCCTAACGGCCCAGGAAAACCTGCGGTTGTGGGTCCTCGCGGAAATCAGTCGGTGGGAGCGGATCGCAACAGGGAGAACTGAACGCAGCACCACAGGCCCAAGGGGAAAAGAGCATGCGAGTGGCCTTAGACCACCAAATTGGCATCCACCGTAAATCCGGCCGCCCGGAGTTCTCGAACAAGTTGGCCTTTCCAGTCCTCACCTTCAAAGGGGATGTAAACGATGCCAGCCAAATCCGATGGCGGCTCAACTCCGCGTTGTTGAAGAGCACATACCTTACGGCGACCGAACTTCCCGAGGAAAAAACCAAGCTCGAGGATCACGTTCTGGCGGGCTCTGTGGTGCTCAGCGGTCTCGGTTGCCGCCCTTCCGATGTCATCAGGTGTGAGAATCACGACAGCGAACTCAACATCCGCGAAGTCTTCGAACTTCTCAATGAGAGTTCTTCCTTGATTTGCCTGCTCATGTAGGATTACCGGCTCAAACTCTAACCTTCCCAGAAAGCGTGCAACCGCCTCCTTTGCTCCGTGATCATGGCCATGTACAAGAAACACTCGCCGGCTGACTCTGGCCTCCTGAGCTATTGGCCGTGCCATACCTACTCCCGGAGATATCTTCAGTTGGATTTCAAGTTGCTCAATACAGCTATCAAGCATCTTCACACGGTTCTTAAGCGTCGATGTCAAGTGTTCTTGGTACTCCTCATCCGACATATTCACGAAAAGGGCAACGCTACCTTGGGCATCTATAACGGCGCTCACATTGGGAGAATCGGATCCAAAGCTTCTCTCCAAAACTTCCCGGGTCGTATTTGACCAAGCATCAAGGTCTGACGGTTGGAGGGGAATCTTAACAAGGAGTTCTTCAGCTTTCTGTATCCGCTCGCGTAGCAAGAGGATTGCGTCCTTGGGGGAGATAGAACGGGGGCGGTGTGGCAGTTCAGGTGGCCTTCTTCTCGCTGCCATTCTTCCTTACTCGAAGTGGACTCTTCGAAAACCAATAAGCCTGACCTCGGACCCTCGGGATTCGCGTATAAGCTATCCTAGCTGGGGAGACTAGTCAAGTGGCGGGCGGCCTCAGTGGATTTCGCCGAAAGGAGCCAGCCTGAAAAGTAGGTTGCGCTTTGCACCCAGTCAACTATATTAAGGGGGTAAAGGGTTGGCCCCATACTCACAGGAAAGAAGGCAAAGAGGTAAATCACGGAGGCAAGCGTGCGGAACGGGTGAAGGGGGTGAACATGAACGTCCCGCCCTCTACGTGGGAGGGACTCCGGCAGCGGGCGTTCGACGAGCGAACAGCTATTTCAGAGCAGGTCCGGCGGGCGGTGACAGCGTACTTGTCAGGGCGACCACGAGATCGCGGGGAAAGGAGGCGTGTGATGAAATCGGCGACTTGGCTTGGATGGACATTTACGATAGCTATCGTGGTCTTCATTCTAGCACTGGTTACTCCAGCGGTTGCGCAAGATACCAAAGACGAGCGGGCAACGCTCGCTGGCCTTACTGGGGTTTCCGTCGGCGTGGAAAATATGAGTGCTGAGGCGGAACGGGACGGACTAACGCGATCTGCCCTCCAAACAGATGTGGAGCTGAAACTGCGGCTAGCGGGTATTCCGGTGCTCACCCTGATGGAATCAGTGTTGGCGCCAAACGGCGCGAACCTTTACCTGAACGTTAATATGCTAGGAGATGAAATGGGCCTCTACGCTTACAGCATCCGCTTAGAGCTAAAGCAAAGAGTAAGGCTCTATAGAGACCCAACCGTAGTAACGCCTGCTGCAACATGGGGCACAGGCTCGGTGGGCTTGGTCGGGAAGGTCAGACTAACCTCTGTGCGAGATGGCGTTCGAGACAGGCTAGACCAATTTATCAACGCCTATTTGGCGGCCAACCCGAAGCGATAAAGGCAGCCATAGTTCTGGAACGCGTCTTTCCATCGGGAGAGGACGACGATCATCGGGCAGGTCCGGCGGGCGGTGGCGGAGTATCTAGCATGGCGACCGGGTCGAGAAAAGAAGGGAAAGGCATAATGAATTTCAAAGCCCGATTCAGGGCGTTCTGGACACGGTTTGGCGTCGCGTTCTCAGGCGCCCTGTTTCTCATCGTCCCGGCGCTAGCGTGGATATGGGGCTTGAACGTGGGTAACGCCATCGTGTGGGCGACTGGGGTGGTCCTGCTCGCTTATACCATCGAGACCCAGGGTATGCGGATGGAGATGGTCCGGCAAAATGAGATCGCTATTCAGCCGCTTCTTATTGCAAGCGTTCAATGGCGGAACTTAACGCAGGACTACGGGTTCATTCTAAGGAACATTGGGAAAGGGTCGGCCCTTTATGCCCAGGTAAGTGATATCGAAGTATCCGCAGCAGGAGATTACCGCATAATGGGTAAGTTCAAGGGTATGGATTGTATCGAACCAGGTAAGGATTCTGAGATGAACGTTGATCTCACCCTAGAGGGTAAGGGCGAGGTAGCACAGATGAGGCGGGATTTTGGCGCCAATCTTGGTCCGGGTTCCAGCAAGAGCTATGAAGTCACTATTACCTATGAGGACGTGAGCGGTCAGAAACGTGAGTCCATTATGCTAATGGGAAAGGGTGGAATCAGGCTTTTGAACCACGAAAAGGTGAGGACCGAGAGATTAGCAACGGATCCTAAACAGTGGGATACCAATACCCTGGGTTTGATCTTGGGGTTCGTGGGCACCATTGTGTTGGCCCTTTCGGGCCTCTACGGATTCCACGTCGGATTTGGCCACGGTATCAGGTGGAAGCCGGGTTGGTTTTATTTTCACATTATCGGATGGATTCTGTTTTTGGTTGGGTTTGGCATCCAGTTGAGGATGCGCGAATGAAAACACAAGGGCAGGCAGGGTCATAGCTCATAAAGCGTCTAGCGAAGGAATTAGGAAAGAGGAAAACATGAAACGAAAACCGTGGGGCAATGGGGGCGACTCGATGTACAAGCGGGGCCGGTCCTAGGTCCTCGACTTCCGATACGAGGGCCAAGGGCATAAGATGACCCCCGGGCCGCTCTCGAACCGGAGTGCCACCAAGAAGATGGCAATGAAGATTCGGACGGAGATCGTCGCCCAGGGGCACGGAGTAGCCCCTCGGCCTGCGCCGAGACCACCGCTGGAGAAGGCGGCGAAGCTACTGTTTGAGTGGGCTGCAACGAAGAGGCGGCCCTCGCCTCCACACGCGAGCGAGAACCAGAGCGCCCAGGCCTCCGAGGGCGAGGAGCGGGAGTCCCAGCCAATAACGCTGGTGCTCCCGCGCCTTGTGCCGCAGTGTCATGAGCACCATATGATCGCCGGCCGTGATCTCACCCCGACCGGCCAGGAACTGGCGGAGCCGCTCCTGCTGCTCCAACGGCATCTCCCGAGTTCCCCATTGAACCTCCTGCTGCATGGCGCGTAGGCGTTGCAGCTCCGCGCGCCCCCGCCAGACCGCCTCCCGGCTCTCCCAGTAGGTCTCCCGCTCCCGTGGTGTAAGGAAGGCGAGCTCGACCCTCGGGATCGCCTCCTCGAGCCAGTTCAGCCAGTGATGGTCCATTTGCGGGAAGAGGAGAAGCAGCAGGCCGGCCACGCTCGCCAGGGCAAGGGCGATCACACCCACTCCTCTCAATGCCCCGAGGCCTTGTGCCCTGATCTTCTGGATGAGAGCCCGTGCGCCAAGCCCGATGGCCACGGTGGCCAGGAGGGCTCCGAAGGTCGTGACCACGGTGGCTCCCGTCGGGAGGTCCCAGGCGTACGAGGCGAGCAGGCCCAGCACGCTTGCGAGAAACCCGAGCCCCCAGCCGATGAGCAATCGGCCGGTTACCGTCTGGGCGAGAAGCACCCCGGCGGTGGCAGGGACAATGAGGTAGGAGAAGACGAGGAGGACGCCGGCGATCCGGACCGAACTCGTCACCGCGACGCCAAAAGAGGCGTAGAACAAGAAGTCCCACCAACGGACCCATCGTCCCTCTCTGATGGCGGCATCGAAATCAAAGGAGATCTCCAGCAGGGGTCGGCGGATCATCCAGTGGAGCACCCCGATCACCGCATAGAGAAGCGCGAGCATCCGGACTTCGCGCGGGGTGACGGTAAGGATGCTGCCCACCAGGAGTTGCCTGATATGCTCGCTTCCTTGCGGTGCCCGATCGACCACCAAGACTGCGGCTGCCGCTGAGATCGCATAGACGATCCCGATGATGGCTTCCTGGGGGACGGATGTGCGCCGAGACCGACTTGCGGAAAAGAGCACGGCCCCGCCCACCGTGAACGCCAAGGCATACCAGTACGCCGCCTCACTCTGGATCGGGTGACCTGCCAGGAAGGCGATCGTGATCCCAAACGCCGCGACCTGGGCCAGGGCCAAGTCCACGAAGATAACGCCCCGGGCGAGGACATGGAGACCCAGATAGACGTGGATCCCGGTGAGGACGAGGCAGGCAAGGAACGGAACCCATAGGAATTCGAGGGCCACGTTCATTTCGGCAGACTCCGAATGCTCGGGCGGGCCATCAGTGCGGCGCGTCCAAGGCCTCCGTGAGGCGCTTGATGTTGACGTCGAAAAGCCCGACGTAGTCGGGGGCTTCCGGAACGCCACCAACCGATGGAATCATCGTGACGACGCGCGCACCGCTTCGGGCTGCCACCTGGCTGACCACAGAGGAGTTCGAGGAGGGTTCGCCGATCAGGAGCGTGACCCCGGCCTCCCGCATCCTCCGGGTGAGGGTGGCCAGGTACGCTGGAGATGGCGGCTCCCCCGGCACCGGTTCCACCGTTGCCAGGACGGAGAGGCCGAAGCGCTGGGCAAAGTACGGCCAGGTGTCGTGGACCACGACGACCCGGGTGCCCCGATGAGGAG
>JBGPUH010000161.1:0-5953 GCA_041491025.1 Methylomirabilis sp. (SeqCode) | reverse complement strand
TCACGATCGCACCACGGATGGCGATGGCCTTCGTCTTCCTGGCTATGGTGATCGTTCTGATCATCCGGCCTTGGGGTCTGTTCGGCGAGCCGGAGAGGTAGCCAGCATGGCCGAAAATTCTAAAAGCTTCTGGCGATCGGGCTGGCTGTGGGCGGGCCTTGTGGTGTTGGGCCTGGTCGTCTACCCGCAACTCGTATCCCGCTACTACATCGTCCTCTCGACCGAGGTCGTCATCCTTGCGCTCCTGGCCACCAGCTATAACCTGATCTTCGGCTACGGCGGCATGGTCTCCTTCGGCCACGCGGCTTTCTTCGGTTTGGGCGCGTACGCCATGGCTCTGCTCACCAAGAACTATGGATACCCGATGCTGGTGGGGCTGCTCGCGGCTCCGGTCGTTGCGGCGGCCTGCGCATTCGTGATCGGTTGGTTCTGCATGCGCACGATCCGCCTCTATTTCGCGCTCCTCTCTTTGGCCTTTGCGCAGCTTCTGTATGTGATCGTTTTCCAGTGGTACGAGTTTACCGGCGGCAGCGACGGGATCCAGGGGGTCCCTCGTCCCGAGATCCTGGGATCCTACGCCAGCTACTATTATTTCGGCTTGGCGATCACACTCATCTGCATGGTGCTCATGTGGTTCATCGTGAACTCGCCCTTTGGCTGGTCGCTGAGGGCCATTCGCGAGAACACGCAGCGCTCCCAGTTCTTGGGGATCAACGATCGGTTCTATAAACTCATTGCCTTCACGATCGCTGGCGCATTTGCCGGCGTGGCGGGCGGTCTCTACGCCCAGTTCCAGAAGTGGGCCGATCCGGAGTTGTTGTTCTGGACCACCTCGGCCAACCCCGTCCTGATGAGCATTCTAGGCGGGATGTTCAATTTTGTGGGGCCCTCCGTTGGGGCAGTGGCCTTCGTCGCGCTCCGAGAGATCATCAAGGTCAGGACCGACTATTGGCCTCTGGTCCTCGGCGTGGTGCTCCTCACCCTGGTTCTGGTCTTGCCGGGTGGCATCGTGGGTTTTGTGGTGGAGAAGGCTCGGCCTCTCATCTCCGGCGAGAAGGGGGAAAGCCAGGCGCCATGATGTTGCTTCAGATCGAGAACCTGATGAAAGCCTTTGGAGGTTTTCAAGCGACCGACGGTGTGGATCTGTCTGTAGAGAAGGGGTCTCTTCGCTCACTGATCGGCCCGAACGGGGCCGGCAAGACCACGCTCTTCAACCAGATCACGGGATACCTGGTGCCGGACTCGGGGCGCGTCGTCTTCAAGGGAGAAGAGATCACCGGCCTGCATCCGTATGAGATCAGCCGGAAGGGGATCACCCGGGCTTTCCAGATTATCAATATCTTCCCGCGCCTTACTGTCCTCGAGAGCGTCCAGCTCGCGATCCTGGCCAAGCGGGGCGACACGCTGAAGTGTTTTGCCCCTGCCAAGCGGATGGTATGGGACGAGGCGATGGCTGTCCTGGAGACCGTGGGACTGGCGGAGCGGGCCACGGCATTGGCCAGGGAGCTGAGCCATGGAGACCAGCGGGTCCTGGAGTTAGCTTTAGCGCTCGCCGGAGAGCCCGAACTCCTTCTCCTTGACGAGCCCATGGCCGGGATGTCCCCCTTCGAGCGGGTCAAGGTCACCGAGCTGATCCAGAAAATCCACCAGGACCGCGGCGTGACCGTCCTGTTCTGCGAACACGACATGGACGTCGTCTTCGGCATTTCGGAAAAAGTGACGGTGTTGCACCAGGGCCGGGTGATCGCTGAGGGGCCGCCCGAAGAGATCAAGCGGAACGAAGAGGTCCATATGGTGTATCTGGGCCAGAGCGAGGCCATGTGACACGATGATCCTCCAGGTCGAAAAGATCAACACCTACTACGGAACCAGCCACATCCTCTTCGACGTCTCGCTCCAAGTGAACGACGGCGAGGTGGTGGCGCTCATGGGCCGGAACGGGGCTGGCAAGACCACAACCATCCGGAGCATCATGGGGTTGACGCCCCCGCGGACGGGACACGTCCAGTTCAAGGGCTACGATGTGGCACGGATGCGCCCGTACCTTATTGCCCGTCGAGGCATGGCCCTGGTCCCGGCTGGGCGGCGGATCTTTCCCAGCCTCTCGGTCCTGGAAAACCTGGAAATCGCGCGCAAGCCATCGACGTCCGGGAAGCCGGAGTGGACGGTGGAGAAGATCTTCTCGCTCTTTCCCAAGCTCCGTGAACTCCAAGAGCGACGGGGCGGTGCCCTCAGCGGGGGCGAGCAGCAGATGCTGGCGGTTGGCCGGGCCTTGATGGGCAATCCGGACTTTATCCTGCTGGATGAGCCGGCCGAGGGCCTCTCACCGCTGATCGTCGGAATGCTCCTGGAGCATCTCATCAACCTCAAGAAGGCTGGCATGCCGATGCTCCTGTGCGAGCAGAACGCGATGTTCGCCCTGCGGGTCGCAGACCGAGGATACGTCCTGGATAAGGGGACGGTGAAGTACCACGGCACGACCAAGGAACTGGGCGAGAGCCAGGAGGTCCGTTCGTACCTGGCCCTGTAGGAAGATGTGACGGGTTCTTCATTTGTGGCAGCGGGCCGCGTGAGCAGGCGGAGGAGGAATTATGCTGGTCAAAGATTTCATGAAGCGCGATCCCATCACGGTAAAGAAGGATGACAGCTTTCGCTACGCCCTGAAGCTCATCCGCAAGGAGGGGATCAAACACCTCCCGGTCCTGGAGGGAAAGAGGGTCGTGGGGATCGTGACCGACCGTGATCTCCGGCAGGCAGCCCCCTCCCCCGCCACAAGCCTTGAGATCCACGAACTGAACTACCTTTTGGAGCGCCTGGAGGTCGAGGCCATCATGACGAAGAGGGTCATCACGGTGACGCCGGAGAGCAAACTCCATGATGCGGCCAAGCTCCTCATTGCCCGCAAGATCGGCTGCCTTCCGGTGGTGGAGCAGGACGAGCTCGTAGGGATCATCACCGAGACAGACATCCTCCGGGCCTACATCGAGCAGAAGGAGCGGATCACCGCGCCAAGCGAGCTCGTCGTGGAGGATCGCCCAGGGGCATTCGAGGCGGTGGCGGCGGCAGCGGCATCGGGCTCGGCCACGGTAATCTCCGGCACGGTGGTCGACCAGGGAGCGCGGCGGAAGGTCTTGCTCGTCCGCGTGCCTGGCCATTTGGCCGCCGATGTGCGCCGTCGTCTCGAGGCAGCCGGGCACCCGCCGATCAGCAGGTGAGGAGAACCAAGATGATCGTAATTCTCGTGAAAGAAAAGATGAGTCCAACTCCCATCACTATCCATCCGAATGCCTCCCTGGTCGAGGCCAAGGCATGCCTCGACCAACATCGGATCCGGCACCTGCCGGCCCTCGAGGAGGGCAGGCTGGTGGGGATCATCACCGACCGGGACATCCGGTCGGCCGCTTCCGCCTCCTCGCTGGAGCACGTCAAGGTGGCTGACACCATGACCAGGAACGTCATCACTGTCTCCCCGGAAACCCAGGTCCAGGTGGCGGCGAAGCTGATGCTCACCCATCGCATCGGGGGATTGCCTGTCGTGAAGAAGGGGGAGCTTCTGGGAATCATTACCGAGACGGATCTCCTGAACGCGCTGGTCGAGATCATGGACCAGGCCACGATCGACCGGATCTCCCCGGATTACCGGCGTCGGACGATGACGGTTTCGATGGCTGATATCGAGGGCTGAGCATCCGCAGCCGCCTGAGCAGGAGAATGCCATGAGGGACGTGGTCATCGTGGGGGCCGCCAGGACCGCCATCGGCACGTTTGGCGGCGGCCTGAAGGACTTCTCAGCCACCGATCTGGGGACGATCGCGATTCAGGAGGCCTTGAAACGGGCCGGGACCAAGCCGGGATCGGTGGACGAGGTGATTATGGGCAATGTGCTCCAGGCGGGGCTCGGGGAAAATCCGGCCCGCCAGTCCGCGATCAGAGCCGGTATCCCCGTAGAGGTCCCGTCCTACACCATCAACAAGCTGTGCGGCTCGGGGCTCAAGGCGGTTGCCTTGGCGGCCCTGGCCATCTCGTCTGGCGAGAGCGATATCGTGGTGGCCGGCGGCATGGAGAGCATGACGAATGCGCCGTATCTTCTTCCAAAGGCTCGCTGGGGCTACCGCATGGGAGATGAGGCGGTCGTGGACTCGATGCTCAAAGACGGCCTCCTCGATGCGTTCAGCCACGTCCACATGGGGATCACCGCCGAGAACCTCGCCGAGCATTTCCAGATCGGCCGCGAGGAGCAGGATGCCTTCGCCAATGAGAGCATCCGGAGAGCTTTGCTGGCAATTGAGCAGGAGACCTTCCACGACGAGATCGTTCCAATCGAGGTCCCTCAGAAGAAGGGGAATCCATTCATCTTCGATACCGATGAGTTCCCCCGCACCCGGCCCAGCCCGGAGGCCATGGCCACCTTTCGCCCGGCCTTCAAGAAGGATGGGACAGTGACGGGGGGAAACGCCTCGGGGATCAGCGATGGGGCGGCGGCCGTCGTGCTGATGCCGAGTGAAAAAGCTGCGGCCTCCGATGTGACCCCCTTGGCTCGGATCCTGGCGTATGCCTCGGTGGGGGTTGAGCCCCAGCTTATGGGTACCGGCCCTATCGCCGCCGTCCGGAAAGTGTTGGAGAAGGCGAAGCTCACGATCGACGACATCGAAGTGATCGAAGCCAACGAGGCCTTCGCCGTGCAGGCCCTGTGCGTCGCCAAAACCCTCAAATTCAAACCGGAGATCACCAACATCAGCGGCGGGGCCGTTGCCTTGGGCCATCCCATAGGGGCCAGCGGCTGCCGGCTCCTCGTCACCCTGCTGTACCACATGAAGCGCCTGGATAAGCACCTCGGCCTTGCCACCCTGTGCATCGGTGGGGGGCAAGGGATCGCCATGATCGTCGAGCGCTAGTCGGGCTGAGTAGCGGGAGCAGAGCGGGTGAGCGAATCCTACTTTGACTGGACCGCAAAGCTCTTTGACTTGAGCAAGGTCTTCGGTAAGCCCGAGGCCCTCAGAGGGATCCGCGTCCTCGACCTCAGCCTTATCATCTTCGGTCCGGCCACCGCCGACTACCTCGGGGAACTGGGGGCAGAGGTCATCCGCGTCGAGATGCCCGGGGCAGGGGATGTCATGCGCATCGTCGCCCCCCAGGGCTACTACTGGAAGAATGTCTCCCCCGCCTTTTTTGCCCAGAACCACAGCAAGTACCACGTCGCCATCGATCTGCACAAACCGGAGGGACAGGACCTCGTCCGCCGCTTGGCCGCCAAGAGTGACATCGTGGTAGAGAACTATCGGGGCGGGACGCTGGAGCGGAAGTGGGGCATCGGCTATCGCCAGCTCCGCGAGATCAACCCGCGGCTGATCTATGTGGCCAACACCGGCTTTGGGCAATGGGGGCGGTTCATCAACCGTGCCTCCTACGACGGCTTGGCCCAGGCGGTGAGCGGATTCACGGCCGTCTCGGGTTTTCCTGGCCGTCCGCCGCTTAAGATCGGCGTCTACATCGGCGATTATTTCGGGGCGTGCCTCTCGGCCCTTGGCGTGCTGGCGGCACTGCACCACCGCGACCGGACCGGGCAAGGACAATTCCTCGAAGTGGGGCAGTGTGAAGCGCTGCTGCGCGCCATGGACTGGACCTGGGTCTATGCCGGTCTCACCGGCAAGAACCGGCCGCAGACTGGCAACCACGACCCATCCATCTCGCCATCTGGGCTTTACGCCTGCCGAGATGGGTATGTGGCCATAGTGGCCGGCGACGATGAACAGTTCAAGGGTCTGTGTCGGGCGATGGGGCGAGAAGACCTGCTGGCTGATCCTCGCTTCGGCACCAAGGCCGAGCGTGTAAGGGAGTCGCATGCCCAGTCACTGGACCAGTCGATCGGCTCCTGGGTCCGGGAGTTGACGCGGGCCGAAGTGGAGGCGGCGGCGCGGAAGTATCACTTTGCCGCGGCGGCCGTTGCCACAGC
>JBGPUH010000160.1:0-5990 GCA_041491025.1 Methylomirabilis sp. (SeqCode) | reverse complement strand
AGGAAACCCTTCTTCCGCTTCGGGCTGAATGAAATTCAAGGTAGATGAAAACCTCCCCATTGAACTGGTTGGCGACCTGTAGGCGGCAGGTCACGAAGCGCAGACCGTCCCTGAGGAAGGGCTCGCTGGAGCGCCAGATTCGACTGTTATGGAGACGGTGCGGAATGAAGCCAGGGTCTTGCTTACGATGGACAAAGGGATTGCGAATCCCCGAACCTACCCTCCAGAACGCTACCCAGGCATCATCCTGTTCCGTCCCCGCGCTTCAGGTCGAGGGTCGGTCTTGACCTTCGTTCGCCGCCATTTACCCGCGCTCCTCCTAGCCGACTTGGCTGGCCATCTTCTTGTTGTTTCCGAGCGCGGCATCCGCATTCGGTGAAGATCCGAGGGTGATGCGGGTGACGACGCGTATGTTTATAAGGAGGCCCGATACGCTAAGGGAGGTCTCGCCCCGCCGTTTACGCGGCCGCATGCCTTGAAGCGGGAGGGCCCCAAGGTGGGCCGCAACAAACTCTGCTCGTGCGGCAGCGGCAAGAAATTTAAACGCTGCTACGGCCGCTGGAAAGAACGTGGGACATCCTTCCGCAGGATGTTGAAAAGGGTTGGAAATTCCCTTTGACATCACGCTTCGGAGAAGATACAAGGATCTGTCCCAAGTCATATTGCGAATGGAGGGAACAGTGAAGGTAAAGTTACACGCTTGGACACGGCTGGTCCTTTCGATCACGTTCTTCTCCGGTCTGTGTCTGGCCGCTGCCGCGCATTCGAATGCACAATCTCGATTAGAGGGAGATGGCAGAGTCATCAAAGTGGACGAAGCAGAGCACATGTTGTTTTTGGCCCACGGGCCTATCCCAGGCTTCATGCCAGCTCCGATGCGGCACGGCTTTGCCGTACACCGGGACGAGTTGCTGAAGGGGCTTAAAGTGGGCGACATGATCCACTTTGTCCTCGATGTCCAGAACGACATCCTCGGGATTTCAAGTATCGAACATATCGGAGATCGCCAGTAGGGGGAATCCGCTGGTCTCTCAAGAAAGGAGCAAACCATGTACGCAAGTATACGGCGGTACAAGAGTAGTGCGAGCGAAGAGGTGCTGCGGCGTGTGAAGAAGGGCTTTGTGGCTATCATCAGCAAAGCGCCAGGCTTCGTCGCATACTACTCCCTCAACGCGGGGAAGGGAGCGCTACTTTCAGTGAGCATCTTTGGGACGAAAGCCCAGGCAGAAAAATCCAACCGGCTGGCTGCGGAGTGGGTGAAGAAAAATGTCGCCCCGCTCATGGCTGGTCCGCCCGAAATCACGGAGGGCAAGGTCGGGGTGCACAAGACGAAATAAGCTGGGTTGTGAGGTCGCTCAAACACACCGTTGGCCTCTCTCTTCCCGAAAGAAGCCCCGCTCCTTTCTGCGCATCGCAGAGGCCGGGAGCAGATCTCGATATCGCTGAACTCAATTGAGTTGCGAGGGGAGCAAAATGGATTCGACCAAGCTAGGCTCAAAGCCGACCATCGAATGCGCGCCTAATGGTCCATACCTCGTGGAAAAGCTGGAGCAGCTTCAGAATTCAAGAGGCGAAACGATTCCCACAAAGCCTGTCATCGCGCTTTGTCGCTGCGGCGGATCAGCCAAGAAGCCATTCTGCGACGGCACACACAGCAAGATCGGCTTCTCCGGTGCGAAGCTCTCGGCGGGGGGTAAGGATGTCCGCAAGGATTACGTGGGCGGAAAGATCACCATTCACGACAATCGGTCGATCTGTTCTCACGCGGGGTTCTGTACAGAGCGGCTGAACTCCGTTTTTCGTCTCAAGGCTGAACCTTGGATCGATCCAGACGCCGCGCCGGTGGAACAGATCATCGAAACGGTCAAGAAATGTCCGTCCGGAGCCTTGAGTTACTCGATCGCCGGGGTCGAGCACAGGGACCAAGATCGAGAACCGATGATCACAGTGTCCAAGGACGGGCCCTATTGCATCACTGGTGGCATAGCATTGACAGGCGAGCCACGAGGAGCGGGTGCGTCCGAGGAACATTACACGCTTTGTCGGTGCGGCGGCTCAAAGAACAAGCCATTTTGCGACGGCTCGCATTGGTACGTCAAGTTCAAGGACGAGAAGAATTAAGCTGGTGAGCGGGACCACTCGCCTGTCCTGAGCTCAAGGGAGCGGTGAATAGAATGGAAATGGCCACCTTCGCTGCAGGTTGTTTTTGGGGAGTCGAAGCAGCGTTTCGGCAAGTCAAGGGAGTTGTCACTACGGCGGTTGGATATACTGGCGGATCGTTCAAAGAACCGATGTACAAAGATGTGTGCTCAGGCAAGACCGGTCATGCTGAAGCCGTGGAGGTTGAATACGATCCATCCCGGGTGTCTTATGAGGAGCTTCTGGCAGTGTTCTGGGAGATCCACGATCCAACAACGCTGAATCGACAAGGTCCAGACGTCGGGACACAGTACAGGTCTGCAATTTTCTACCACACTCCAGAGCAGAAGGCTGCGGCGATCGTGTCAAAGGAAACACTTCAGCATGGTGGTCGTTTCAAAGGTCCGATCGTCACGGAGATCGCACCAGTGTCGCAATTCTACAGGGCGGAGGACTACCATCAGCAGTATTTCGAGAAGCACGGGTTGTCCTCCTGCAAAATCTAGGACGCTGCCCTGGCACTGCCCGCCCCGCAAACACTGAGGAGGCAATGAAGCCGACCTTCGAACCGCAGGACCCTGACTTTGAAGCGCGCGTTCGCGCGAGTTTCGCGAGGCAGAAGATAATGAAGACCATTGGTGCGAGTCTGACCAAAATAGCCCCTGGTGAGATCGAGATCGAGCTTCCATTCCGGGAGGAGCTGACTCAGCAGCATAGCTTCCTCCACGGGGGCATCGTGGCAACCCTCGTGGATACCGCCTGTGGCTTTGCTGCGCTGACCCTTATGCCGGTAGATTCAGCGGTGCTCACCATCGAGTACAAAGTGAATTTCGTCTCTCCCGCCACTGGTAAGCGGCTGATTGCGCGTGGACACGTCACCAAGCCCGGGCGAACCATCACCGTCTGCGCGGGCGATGTCTTTGCGCTGAGTGATGGGAAAGAGAAGCTGGTTGCAACCATGCTCGCCACCATGATGACGCTCCGTGAACGGGCGGACTTGCAGGGGTAGGCGCGAGTCCTGAAGCGCGTGCCGCGGGAGGTGAACTTCACCACAATGGAGCCTCAGGTCATGCCTCAGACGATTCAGCAGACCGTAACCTTGCCAAGTAGTGCGGCACGACTGTTTGAGATGTATCTCGACGCTGAGATTCACGGGGCATTTACCGGGTCTCCGGTCACGATCAGCTCCACGCCGGGTTCTGAATTCCGCGCTTTCAATGGTGCGCTGTCTGGCAGAATGCTCTACACGGTTCCGAAGCGGCTCATCGTGCAGTCCTGGAGAGCGAATCACTGGAGCACGGACGACCTCGACTCCACCTTGATCCTGACGTTCTGGCCGAGTGGTGATTCCGGGCGTATCGAGTTAGTTCACGTCAACGTGGCGGATCACGATGTTCAGGGCGTCAGTGAGGGCTGGGAGAAGTATTACTGGAAGCCGTGGCGACAGTACTTACAGAACTTACAGAATCTATAGAGGGATGGCACAAGTAAGTTTCAGCGGAGTACAAACGAGATGGCGTCGGCCATTGAGCACTTCGTTGGCTAAGCCCGCGAGGCACTCGCCGTCTACCATGAACCTAGAGCAGGAGGCACAGAGGGGCTAAGCGATCGGTGTGCGGAACCCACGTGTCGATCTCTAAACAACCTTGGAGGAGGAAGGCGCGATGCGAATGCTGCTGAATGTGAGAATTCCGCATGAGAAGTTCAACACCGCTGTCAAAGACGGCACCGTCGGCCAAAAGCTGAGCCGCATTCTTGAGGACACGAAGCCTGAGGCAGTCTACTTCACCGAGCAGAATGGGGAAGGCGGGGCTGTCCTCATCGTGGATGTAAAAGATCCATCGAAGATCCCGACGTTTGCCGAACCGTGGTTTCTGGCCTTCAACGCCGACGTGGAGTTCAGGATTGCCATGATCCCTGAAGATCTAAAGAAGGCAGGTCTCGAGCAGCTTGGCAAGAAGTGGTCCTAGCTCCGGGAGCGTGGCAATCTCGCCCGTTTGCCTTGAAGGACCGTCCCACCCTGATTTCGGCAGCGGTGACAGGCAAGATGGACATGCGGAAGGGGGTGGCATAGACCGTCGCACCGTTCCGAGTATTCTGAATGAGGGCCTGACGATACCATGAAAAAGTAATATTGTATGTTCGATTTTCATGGTATAATCCCCGCATGATCAAACGGCCGCAAGTCCTCTCACAGATCCGACGCGGGCTTTCCCGCAGCCGTGTGGTGGCACTCATCGGGCCGCGCCAGTGTGGCAAGACCACGCTTGCCCGGCAAATCGTCCGTGCGGATTCGCTCAACTATTTTGACCTTGAAGATCCGGCAAGCCTCGCGCGTCTTGCCGAGCCGATGACCGCGCTTGCGGATCTACGCGGCATGGTGGTGATTGACGAGGTGCAGCGCCGGCCGGATCTCTTTCCGGTCCTTCGGGTGCTGGCCGATAGGAAGCCCGTGCCCGCCCGTTGTCTCATCCTCGTGAGCGCCTCCCCCGAACTGCTCCGTCAATCCTCCGAATCGCTTGCGGGGAGGCTCGAGACGATCCCGCTTTCCGGCTTCAGTCTCGCGGAGGTGGGAGCCAAGGCGGTTGAGCGCCATTGGCTGCGGGGCGGCTTCCCGCTGTCGTATCTTGCCCGCTCGCAGGCAGACAGCCTGCACTGGCGACGGCAATTCATCCAGACGTTCCTTGAGCGAGACCTGCCGCAGCTTGGCATCACCATCCCCGCGTCTGCGTTATTACGGTTCTGGACCATGCTTGCGCACTACCACGGCCAACGCTGGAACGCAGCCGAGCCGGCAAGATCGCTTGGGGTGAGCGAACCGACCGTGAGGCGATACCTCGATCTGCTGACCGGACTTTTCATGGTGCGGCAACTGCCTCCCTGGCATGAAAACCTCAAGAAGCGCCAGGTCAAAGCGCCGAAGATCTATCTTCGGGACAGCGGCCTACTGCACCAGCTTCTCGGCATCCGAACGGAAAGGGAACTGCTGGCGCATCCCAAATGCGGCGCATCGTGGGAAGGCTATGCCATCGAGGAAACGCTCAAGGCTGTGCAACCGGACGAGGCCTACTTCTGGGCGACACATACCGGAGCCGAACTGGATCTCCTTCTCTTCAAGGGAGGGCGGCGGCTTGGCGTGGAAGTGAAGCGCGCGGATGCGCCAACCCTCACGCCGTCTATGCGCATTGTCCTCGACGATCTGCGGCTCGATCACCTCACGGTCCTTTATCCTGGCGTGGTGTCCTATACGCTTGCCGAGCGCGTGACCGCGATGCCGCTTACGGCCCTTGCAAGGGGGGGTGTGGAGGTTCTGTTCCCGCGCCGTGGCGAGAGGAAGCGCGTGACACCAAGAGCGGCTGCTGGGAAGACAGGTCGACCAAGGCAGGTGGCCCGCAATGGAGTGAAGCCATGCACGTGAACCGACTGGATCACGTGGTCCTGACGGTCAGGGACATTGACACCACCGCCCGCTTCTACGCCCGCGTCCTCGGGATGAAGGCGGTGACGTTCGGAGGTGGGCGGACGGCGCTCGTGTTCGGGCAACAGAAGCTCAACCTACACCAGCACGGAGCTGAATTCGAGCCGAAAGCCGCTCGTCCGACCCCCGGGTCGGCCGACCTGTGTTTCACTACCGACGCGTCACCCGAGGAGATGCTGGCGCACCTTGAGGCGTGCGGGGTGGTTGTGCTTGAGGGGCCGGTGCAGCGTACAGGGGCTCTCGGGCCCATGACGTCCATCTACTTTCGGGACCCCGACGAGAACCTTATCGAGGTCAGCAACTACGGGCCTGGCGGCCGGACACTCTAGGCGAGAGAATCGCGCCTGAGCGCTGCGCTCCGGGGTGATTGCGT
>JBGPUH010000159.1:0-6010 GCA_041491025.1 Methylomirabilis sp. (SeqCode) | reverse complement strand
ATCCTCTCAACCGTCCAAGCGTTTCTCGCCTCCCCGGAGTTCGTGGCTCGCCAGCCCACCAACACCGAGTTCGCCACGCTCCTCTATCGAGTCTTCCTCGACCGGGTGCCCGACGCAGCGGGTCTCGCCTCCTGGGTTACCTTGCTCACCCAGGGGACCGCCGCTCGCAACCAGCTCGTGACCCAGTTCGCCGCCTCGGCCGAGTTCCAAGCCACCTTGCAGCAACTCTGCTCGTAGGCGCTCCCCCCCATCCGCGGTGGGTCACGGGTCTCTGGCGCACCGGCGCTTACCCCGCACAGGAGCCATGACCAAGACCATCTCTATGTTTGGGCTGAGCGTCTGATTCGACTCGAGTTGGCGCGCGACGTTCCGCGAGCCTTTACTCGTCAAGGAAGTGCTGGCGGAGGGATCACTGCATCACATTCAGAGCTATTGAAAACGAGGCGTCGGTCAAACACGAACGGCAATCACCACGGCCTTCGTCCCCCTGAGCCTGGACCGAATATCAATCAACCTTTTCAACAAACCATACTTTCGCTTGATCAGGTCATTCACCCATTCTGCATCATCGGCGTCTATCAGGTGGGCCTCGCCGTCCTGCCAAAGCCCGAGAGGATTTCCACGCACATCGGACGGGACCACGCGCACGTGCTGGTTGTTGCGTATTCGTCTGACCTTAGCAGAGGCTGCCGGCGTGCGCATGTACAACACACCTTCCCTTTCGACAAACCATAGAGGAGTCCGAACCGCCTGTCCGCTTTTCTTGAATGTCTCAAGGTTGACGTACTTCTGCTTCGAGAATTGCGCCAGCTTATCCACACTCATTCCTGCGCCGGGATTTTCTTGAGGGCACCTTCCTCTTCTCGGCTGTCCTATTATACGAACCCCAAACCGGCCGATGCGGCCCGCTAAAAGGCTTCTGGCGCCGAAGCGATGGCTTCGAGGTCAGCTCTGGTGTATGAGCCCAAGGCTCTAAAGTTGAGCTCGGTGTAGTTCTTGATCCACCGCATCGCGATTTTCACCGCCTTGTGGTATCGCTCTTCAGCCTTCGCATACGCCTGCTCGCTCTTCGCATCACCCTTCTTTACGGTCGCCTTCAATTGGGCCAGAATGTCCTGCACCTCCTCCTGCAGCAACTTCTTCACCAATGCGAAATTGTGCACTTGGGAGGGGTCGTGTGTATCCCGAGCATGGTGCAGAGTTCTCTGCGCGATTTGGGCGACCGATATGCGGCCCGTCGCCAGATCCTCCATCAATGCGGGATGAATACCCGGCTTGCCAGCCAGGCTATCGATCCCTTTGGCCCCTCTGTTATTCAGCCACCCCTCAACGTACTCGATCAGCATCCTGGCGTTGCGGCGTGTTCCCCCCACCGTGATCGGGCCTTCGGGGACTTTGATCTCAATCGAATAATTGTCAGGGTTGGCCATCTCGGGCGTCGGCTTCCAACCCGACGCAAGCAGTTCTTTGAAAGGGTCTGCGGCGGGTTTCATGTGGAAAATATGCGCCACCCAACCCCGGATAAACCCTTGTTTGGCCTCCCATACCTTGTCCGCCCTGATGGCCTCCGCCGCCACTCGATTGACTTCGGGATCGTTACTTGGAAGCGGTGTGGCCATGCCGCCGATGGGGACAGCTCCTCTCTTCAAACAGATCGCCACCAGGCGCCTGAAAATGTTTGCCAGAAACGGCGTGGTCTTGATGTCAATCCCGAACCGATCCGGCCACACGGAATTGGGATCGGTCATGACGAACTCATAAATGCTGGCCTGAAAATCCCAGCGGGCGGCGTTTAGGCCGCCCGCGTACGGCCCCAGCGCATAGAGCATTTCCTCCATCTCATACGCCGCAGGCAGCGATTCGATCAGGTGAACGGCGCTGATGACGGCGTTCTTGAGGAAATCCAGGTGATCCCGACTGGCGTCGAAGAAATCCCGCCAGAAGGCTGCCTCCTCTGCCGATTCCAGCTTCGGAAGATAGAAATAGATCCCCTGGCCACGTTCCGCCTGCGCCCGGCCTGGATAATACAAGGTCAGGGCGGTGCCGAGGATGCTGGCAGGGATCGGCGCTCCATCGACGGTGACCTCGGGCTCATCCAGATGCAGGCCACGCTCCCGATGCATGAAGAATGGCAGTTCGCCCTCGGCAATCTTGTATTCTTTGCCTTTCTGCGGATCTGAGAAGGTCAGGGTACGATTGACGGCCGCCAGACGGTTCCAGGTGGCTTTGACCGTATCGACAAACCGGTGCCCGGCGGAATCTTCATCATCGTCCAGATCCCCCTCCGCTCTGGTGCCTTCCGGCCCAGGATTGAGCGCATTAATGAACATGCTCGTGATCGAGCACGGGCCTGATATCTCGATTCCAGGCTTCCACAGCTCATCAGGCACCGGAGGAACCCGCCAGTCGCCGGTGTTGATGTCGCTCGCGGGAAGGTAGGTGGGCAAGATCCCCTGTTCATGAGCCCTCTTGAGCGCTTGAGCCCGTCGAGCACGCAGCAAATGAATACGAGGCGAGAATCGATCATGCAGACGCAAGAGGTACTCGACAAACGGCGGGGTAAAAAGCTCCGCAGCCCCTTCCACTGGCGCAAAACGCAGACGAGTCGTAGCCGATGTGCCTGAAGCCACCTTCGCAGCCATGCGTATCTCCTTCTCTCCCATGCCCTAGAAGGGATATGATCGGTGAGTGGTTTGGCCAGGATTCCTCGACACCATTTCGAGCCCATTCGACCGGGTTGCAAAGCTGATGAAAATCCAGTCTTGAGGGGGACCGGCAGAAGTTCACCGACGGGGCTCATGCGCCCAATCGTCTCCTCAGGATAACCATCTTTCTTCCACTGTCAAGAAAAACGTCGCGGAGGCGGGACAACCAAAGGATCCTTGAGAGTCACAGCAGCCGCTATGCTCGCCCCCTTACTGATGGCACAGCAACGGGGACATTCCGACGCGGCCACTGCACGGCAGCAATGAACACTGCACACACCACACCGAGGGCATCGCCGTAACTCCAGGGATAGATCATCGCCAGGGAGCCGGCCAACAGCACCCCACGCTCCCACCAACGCGCAGGTGCCACCAAGTAGCCCATGATCGCCGCCCCTAACAGTGTCACGCCGATAAAGGCGGTCACACTGGACAGGGCAATCTGCAGCCAGCTCCCCTCCATCAGCAACCCCCGCTCGTAGACGAACAGATAAGGAACCACAAAGCCGGAAATCGCCAACTTACAGGCAGTCCACGCGGTCTTGCTGGGATCGGCCTTGGCAATTCCTGCGCCAGCCAGCGCGGCCAAGGCCACTGGCGGCGTCAGATCAGCAAACAGGCCGAAATAGAACACGAACATATGCGAGACGAGCGGCGGGATGCCCATCTGCGCCAATGCGGGCGCAGCCATGGCGGCAGTCACCACATAGGTGGGGATGGTTGGCAGACCGGTCCCCAAAACGATGGAGGCGACCATTGTGAAAAACAGACACAGGAAGAGGTTTCCCCCCGCCAGCGACACGATGGCCGAGGCCAGCTTGGCGCCCATGCCGGTCTGCGTGGCTACTCCGATGACAAAGCCGATGGCCGCACAGGCGATGGCCACCCCAAGCGCGCTGCGCGTACCGTGCTCCAGGCTGGTCAGCATCTGCCGCGCCGGCCCTCGGCTGGCGGGCCTCCACAGGGCCCATGCCAGCAGCCACCCGACCGGCAGCAACGCTGTCGCCGCCCGGCTGGCGCTCAAAAAAGCGCACAGGGCCAGGGCCCCACCCAACGCCAGGGCGCGCACGGGCAGCCGGGCATGCGCAGCGAAGATGGCTTGCACCAAGATGATCGCGACAGTCAGCAAGATCCCGATGAACCCGGCATAGAGGGGCGTGTATCCACTGAACAGAAGGTAGGTCAGGGCCGCCAGAGGCAGCAGCAGATAGCCGCGCTCCCTCAACACCTTCCAGAAGGCCGGCAACTCTCGGCGCGGCAGTCCCTTGAGCCCACGACGAGCGGCCTCCTGGTGCACCTGGACCCCGACGGCCAGGAAGTAGAGGATGGCGGGAATGGTGGCTGCCTTGGCGATGGTGAAGTAAGGGACTCCCAAGGTATCGGCCATGATGAACGCCACTGCCCCCATCACAGGGGGCATGATCTGCCCACCCATCGAGGCGGTCGATTCCACCGCCCCCGCAAATTGAGCGGTGAAGCCGGTGCGCTTCATCAGTGGAATGGTGAAGGACCCGATGGTGACCACATTGGCGATGGCGCTGCCGTTGAGCATACCGAACAACGCGGAGCTGATGATCGCTACCTTGGCTGAGCCACCTTTGGTATGCCCCACCAGCGACATCGCCAAATCTGCAAAGAGGGTGATCATGCCGGCTTGCTCCAGGAATGCACCGAACAACACAAACAGGAAGATATAGGTTGCGCTTACCCCAAGGGCAATGCCGAAGATTCCCTCGGTGGTGAGGTACATATAGTCAAGCATCTCCAACACACCATAGCCACGGTGGGCAAGAACATCCGGCAACCACGGCCCCAAGTAGCCATAGGCCAGGAACCCAAGGGCCAGCAGCGTCATCTCCGGCCCCAGGATCCGCCGGCTCGCCTCCAGGATGAGCAGGCTGGTCAGCGCCCCCATGGCGAGATCGATATTGCTAGGGGTCCCGGCTCGCAGCACGATATCGAGATAGAAGACTAGGATATACATCCCGCCACACGCGCCGAGAGCAGCCAGGACCAGATCCCACCAGGGGATGTGTCGCTCCCTCACACCGGGCCTCTGGACGAACGGATACAGCAGGAAACCGAGCGCGAGAATGAACGCCAGATGCACGGCGCGCTGGACGTGCGCATTGAGCAGCCCAAAGCCAGCAGTATAGAGCTGATACACGCTCAGGGAGAGCGCCACGGCAAACACGAGCCACTGGCTCCTCCCTGTGAGTGGCCGGTATCGAAACTCGGCGTCGTATTTGGCAAGAGTGGCCTCTACAGCAACAGGATCCACTCTTGGAATCTTCTCCATCTCCTGCTTCTTCTTTTCGGCTTCGTGACTGCTCATATATCCTCGATCCACAACTGAAAAAATAGAGGCGAGCTCTCACTCGCCTCTGATGTTCTCACAGGTAGGCTGTGGTGGGCTCTACTTGAGGACCTTCTTCTCCCTGTAGAAACGCTCGGCCCCAGGATGCAAGGGTATCGGTAGACCGGCGGTAGCGGTAGCGAGCTGAAAATCCTTTGCGGCCGCATGGGCCAGCACGAGGCGGTCTAAGTTCTCAAAGATCGCCTTGGTCAGTTCGTAGACCACTTTCTCATCCAGATCGTCGCGAGTGATGAGGAAGTTCGGAACGGCAACCGACTTGACCGGCGCATCCTGGTTCTTGTACGTCCCCTTGGGGATGGTGGTCTGAGAGAAGAAGGCGTGCGTGGCCATGAGCTTCTTGGCCACGGCACCGTCAATCGGCACCACTACGATCTCCTGGCTGAAGGCCAGATCCAGCACGCTCGGATTGGGCAATCCGGAACTTATCAGGGTGGCGTCGATGGCGCGGTTCTTGAGTTGGTCTACGGCTTCGGCAAAGCTGGCGTAATCGGTCCGCCCGAAGTCTTTGTAGCTCATTCCGGCCGCCTCCAGGATCTGTCGGGCATTGATTTCCGTGCCGCTCCCAGGGGCCCCGACGGCCACCTTCTTCCCTTTCAGGTCGGCTAGGTTGTTGACACCGCTGTCTTTGCGGGCAACGATCTGAATCGTGTTCGGGTAGAGGTTGGCTACAACACGCAACTTGGAAAGCGGTTTGTTGAAGCCGCCCAAGGCGTCCCCCTTGTAGGCAAAGGCCAGGGTGTCCCCCAGCACCAGCGCGAGATCGCTCTTGCCTTCCTGCACCTGGATACAGTTCACCTTCGAGGCAGCGGTGGTCTGCGCAGAGGCATTGTAGCCGGTGAGTTTCTTGTTAAAAATGTCGGCCATGCCAGCGCCTATCGGGAAATAGGCCCCACCGGTACCGCCCGTCGCGATGGAGATGAACTGGGCT
>JBGPUH010000158.1:0-6018 GCA_041491025.1 Methylomirabilis sp. (SeqCode) | reverse complement strand
ATGCTCAGTGTGGCCGTGAGGCTGCTTAGGGCAAAGAGTGGGACCCCGGTCAGGCCATGGCCGATGTTACATCCGCCGGCGATCCCGGCGCCCACGCCCATGAGCAGGCCACCGCCGAGGGCCTGCAGGAGACGCTGCGCGCCGGGCGCACGCCAGGCGAATTCTCCGTGCGACCGCGCCGCCAGGTACGCGCCCGGGATGATCCCCAACCACATGAAGCTGCCCCATGTGAGCGGATCCGCGTCGCCCGTGAACAGGAATCCCGAGATCGACCGGATCCCCTCGGTGATCGAGAGGCCGTAGTCCCTCCCCGTCAGCGCGGAAATCGGCCAAGCGATGGTCGCGATCAGACCGATCGCGACCCCACTCCTTGTCCAACTCCACCCTCTCTGATATCCGCCTGCCGGGCTTCTCAGGAGCCACCATCCTCCGGCCGCCACAAAAAGAGCGACCAGGATCCATGGGTTCACGTGGAAGAGACGATCCAGGGTGGCTGGCTCCCCGTCCGTTTCGACCACCCAGCTCCGAAGGGCAGTCTGGATCGGCTCAAGGACGCCGGCGCTCGTCATGGTGATGCCGAATGCAAATCCGAGCAACGCGATGATCGATCCCACCATCCCCTCACCGGACCGGTAAGTGCTACCGCTCGCTCAGCCGCCGGAGAAGGCCATACCCAAGCCGAAGACGAAGCCGCCCAGCAGGGTGGCCTCCCAGAAAAATGGCGTAACGCCCAACTCGAACCAGCCCAACGCCGACATCGCCCTGACCCCGACCATCTGGATCAAGAGGGCCAGAAAGTAGGCTCGAAGCAGGGTGAGATCGCGCGCCACGAGAATATCGCGGAACGTGGAGTTCATGCAGAAGCGGCCGCGTTGAAGCGCGTATCCGAAGGCAACTCCGACGAGCAACCCCAGGACGATCGTCAGTAACATCGCCTCACCCCTCGCCTCCTCAGTGACCGGCGGCAGGAACCCCGCAGAATTCGTGGTAGTCGATCAGGTCGGTGACGGTCGGATGGTCCCCGCAGACCGGGCAGTCCGGGTCACGCCGCACCTTGACCTGCCGGAACTCCATTACTAACGAATCGATGAACAGAAGGCGTCCAGTCAGCGAGTCGCCGACCCCAAGTAACAGCTTGATCGCCTCGATCGCCTGCAGACTCCCGACGATGCCACACAGGACGCCCAGGACGCCGGCCTCCTGGCAGCTCGGGACGAGCCCCGGAGGCGGGGGGGCGGGGTACAGGCAGCGGTAGCAGCCTTGGCCCGGAGCAAACACCGTCACCTGTCCTTCGAACTTGAAGATGCTGCCGTCCACCAGGGGTTTCTTGAGGAACACACAGCAATCATTGACCAGGTAACGGGTCGGGAAGTTGTCGCAGCCGTTCACCACGATGTCATACTGGCTGATGATCTCCTTCGCGTTTTCTGAGGACAGGACGGCCTGAAACGGCTCGACCTTCACGTCGGGGTTGAGCTGGGCGATGGAATCGACCGCGGACTGAACCTTCGGTCGTCCCACGTCGTCCACGTGATGAAGAATCTGCCGCTGCAGATTGCTCATGTCCACGACATCGGCGTCGATGATGCCGAGACGGCCAACGCCGGCGGCAGCAAGATAGAGAGCCGCGGGCGAGCCCAGGCCGCCCGCCCCCACCAGGAGAACGGAACTGTTCAACAGCTTGCGCTGCCCCTTGCCCCCCACCTCAGGGAGGATGATGTGGCGACTGTAGCGACGGATCTGCTCCTCGCTAAAAGGCACCGCCCCACCCGCCATGGCCGGAATCAGGGCTACTTCGTCTCCGTCTTTGAGTACTGTCCGTTTTCCCCCGAGCTCCTCGGCCGGCACATTGTTGACATACACGTTCATGTGACGATGAATCTCGCCAACCTCGTTGAAGACATGGTCACGGATTCCCGGAAAGCGCCTCTCCAGATCCTCCAGGAGTTCCGTCAAATTGTCCCCATGCCCTTCGACACATGGCTGATTCCGCGTCAGCCTCCGATATGGAGTCGGAATATAGACACGAATCGCCATCGGCAGTTCACGCTCGGCTGATTTGCACACTCGGGATGATTCTAGAGCCCGATACGCATTCATGGTTTGGCTCCCGCTCGAGTCAGAATGGGACCGTCAGATACCGCTCCCCTGTATCGGGGAGCACCGTGACCACAACCTTCCCGACTCCAAGCCGTTCAGCCACCACCGTCGAGGCGAAGACATTGGCCCCGGCCGAGATCCCCACCAGGAGACCCTCCTCTTTGGTCAGGCGGGAGGCCATCCGATAGGCGTCCTCGTCCTCAACCGCGATGATCTCGTCAAGGATGTCCACATTCAGGACTCCAGGGACGAAGCTGGCACCGATCCCCTGGATCCCATGAGGTCTGGCCCTCCCTCCCAATAGGACAGGAGACCTTGCCGGCTCCACCGCGATCACCTGGACGCCCGGAACTTCCTTTTTTAATACCTCGCCTATTCCAGTGATGGTCCCGCCGGTACCGACCCCAGCCACAAAGGCATCGATCTGCCCCTGGGTGGCCTTCAGAATCTCCCGAGCCGTGGTCTGGCGGTGGATTTCTGGGTTGGCCGGGTTCACAAACTGCTGCGGCATGAAGTAACCAGGGTTCTTTGCCAGCAGCGATTCGGCAGCGTACACGGCGCCGGTCATTCCCTCGATGGCTGGGGTCAGAATCACTTCCGCCCCAAAACGATTGACAAGCGTCCGCCGCTCCAGGCTCATATCCTCCGGCATCGTCAGGATCAAGCGGTATCCCTTGATTGCCGCCACCATGGCAAGGCCGATCCCGGTATTTCCGGAGGTGGGCTCCACAATGGTGTCGCCCGGTTTCAGACGCCCGCTCCGCTCCGCCTCATCGATCATCGCCAGGGCGATCCGATCCTTCACGCTTCCCCCCGGATTCAGGGATTCCAGTTTCCCGAGAATCCTGGCCCATCCGCGGCGCGGAATCCGCTGCAACTCCACCAGTGGGGTATCGCCGATCAACTCGAGGGCGTTTCGAACGACGCGTGGCATCTGTCCTCTCGACCCTATCAGGTTAGATCTGGTACGTCACTCCCTGGCGCTGCTGTTTCACCTTGACCTGCCGGCAGAGATCTTCGAGCGTCGTATGGTCCACAATCTTGATCACGGCATCACGGACATCGGCCCAGATATCTCGCAGGCTGCAATGCGGCTCTTCGATGCAAATCTCCCGCTTCCCGGTGCCAACACAGAAGATAGGGATGATCGGGCCCTCTGTCGCCCTGATAATGGCCCCGAGCGTAATCTCTCGCGGATGCTTCGCGAGGTAGTAGCCCCCACTGACTCCCCGTTTGCTCTCAAGAAAGCCCGCCCGCTTCAAGCTCAAGAGGATCTGCTCTAGGTATCGGGCCGGTAGGTGCTGTCGTCTTGCGATTTCTTCGATCTGGATCGGTCCTTGGTTATAATGCAGGGCCAGATCCTGCACGGCTCTGGTCGCGTAATCGCCTTTTGTGGAAATCCTCATCGCTGGTCACCCACCGAATAACGACCTTGTCAATTGACTTACTGTATTTTATAGCCAGCCGCATCACCCATGTCAAGCAATTTCTCTCTCCTCTTTTCAGCACACCACCTCTGCTGGTCCTTCCAGTGATAGCCGCCTCCCTTTGGCCCGCCTCTCTTCCACCCATCTCGACACACAGCGGTTGCCCAGCCCTTACGTGGGCACGTACCGGACGATTCTGCTCGTACCACTCTCCCTCAGCGTGAGTCTCCCAGAATGTGCCCCATAATCCACTTGCTCATACCCTCCCTTTCTGGTATCTTTTTTGTGATTTATCGATCTTCACGTCTCCAGGTGATCGGACATCTCCGTGAACGTGCCGCCTTGACGTGTGCAGAGCCCGCTGACGTACCCTTCCATGAAATGACTACCCTGTGAAAAAGATGCTGGAGGATACGCGACGCTGACCCGACTTCGGACATACCAGATCTGATGCGTGGGATTGATGGTGACAAGAGAGGCGCAGAGTGGACGTGAAGGCGCGGCTTAGATTGGGCGTTCTGGTTTCCGGTCGAGGGAGCAACCTGGAGGCAATCATTGATGCCAGCGAGGCGGGACGCATCGATGCGGTCGTGGCCGTCGTTATCAGCGATGTTGCCGATGCGTTTGCCCTTGAGCGGGCTCGAACACACGGAATCGAGGCTGCGTTCGTGGACTCGAGACTGTTCGACACCAAGGAAGCCTTTGATGCGGCTGTCATCGACCTGTTGCGGAAGCGCGGGATCGATCTGGTATGTCTCGCGGGGTTCATGCGCCTCCTGAGCCCCCAGTTTGTGGAGGAGTTCCGGCATAGGATTCTGAACATTCACCCAGCGCTGCTGCCTGCCTTTCCCGGCCTTCATGTTCAGCGGAAGGCGCTGAAGCATGGAGTGAAGTTCTCCGGTTGCACGGTCCACTTTGTGGACGAGGGGACAGATAGCGGTCCCATCATCATTCAGGCGGTTGTTCCGGTGCTGGATGATGACACCGAAGAGAGCCTTTCCGCCCGGATACTGACGTACGAGCATCAGATCTATCCGAGGGCGATCCAGCTCTTCGCGGAAGGGCGGTTGGAGGTCCTGGGCCGGCGTGTCTTGTGCCATGGGAGTGATGCCTTCCACCGGGATGAAAAGCCGTACTGGGGGGCGATGAACCCATGACAGTGGCGAACGTGCGCAGGGGCGATGGGGGGCCTGTTCACGTGGGGCGAGCCCTGGTGAGCGTGTCGGAGAAGACTGGGCTGATCGAGTTCGCGGGGGCTCTGCGCGAGCTGGGCATCGACATCCTCTCCACGGGGGGCACGGCCAGCGTGCTGCGAGCCGCTGGCATTGCGGTGATCGACGTAGCGGAGGTTACGGGGTTTCCCGAGCTGCTGGGTGGGCGCGTGAAGACGCTCCATCCAAAGATTCATGGCGGCATCTTGGCGAAGAGACGTGACCCGGAGCATCTGCGGCAGTTGCGAGAGCATGGCATCATGCCCATCGACCTCGTGGTCATTAACCTGTACCCCTTCGAGGCGACCGTCGCTAAGGGAGGCACCTCGCTTGAGGAGGCGATCGAGCAGATCGACATCGGTGGGCCAAGCCTGATCCGGGCCGCCGCGAAAAACTTTGAGGATGTCGCCGTTGTTGTCGATCCGGGCGAGTACATCCCGATCATCACCGAACTGCGGCGCGACGACGGTCAACTGTCGCGGCCCCGACGATTGCATCTGGCGAGAAAGGCCTTCGCTCACGTTGCGCGCTACGACACGCTCATCGCCGCCTATCTCGAGCGGCACATGGATGAGGAGCGAGAGAGCGCGTTCCCGGACCTCCTCGATCTTCGCTTCTTCAAGCTCCAGCCTCTGCGCTATGGGGAGAACCCTCATCAGCAAGCCGCGCTCTACCGTGCAGCCTTCGCGACTGAGCCCTCCTTGGCCTCCGCCAAACAGCTTCATGGGAAGGAGCTGTCGTTTAATAACCTCCTTGATCTTGATGCCGCTTTTGCGCTCGCCAGAGAATTCGAAGAGCCCGTAGCCGCCATCGTGAAACACACGAACCCCTGCGGAGTCGCCGTCGATGCCACCCCTGCAGAGGCGTATCGTCACGCCAGAGCCGCCGATCTCGCCTCGGCCTATGGGGGGGTTCTTGGAGTCAATCGTCGGGTGGATGTCGAGACAGCCTGTGAGCTCGGCTCTACGTTCGTGGAGGCAATCATCGCACCGGGCTACGAGGAGGAGGCGCTGGCCATCTTGAAGGAGAAGACCGCACTGCGACTCCTGTTGATCGAGCCATGGCCAGTGGTGGCGCGGCCTGATCCTGCCGTCTGCGAACTGCGATCGATCGCCGGCGGGTTGTTGATGCAAGAGCGCGATGCCACGGACCTCGCACCGGACCGCCTTCGAGTGGTAAGCCAGCGCCCACCGGGCGAGGCGGAAATGCGGTCCCTTCGGTTCGCCTGGAAGGTGGCAAAGCATGTCAAGTCAAACGCGATCGTCCTGGCGAACGAGCGT
>JBGPUH010000157.1:0-6083 GCA_041491025.1 Methylomirabilis sp. (SeqCode) | reverse complement strand
CAACGAGGGGGTACACTGTCGGGAGTTCCGGTTTCTTGGCGATCGGGACACCAATAAGCTCCTCGCGTCACAGGCGGCCCTCGACATGCTCCGCCGGCATCTGCTGTCGCGCTGAGATGACACTCAGACCTGATCGTCCACTTCCGCCCACCGTTCGCGCCTTTGTCGCCGTCAATCTCGATCCGGAGCTGAAGGAAGCTCTCGTGCGGGTGCAGGAACGGCTCAAGGCGACCCGCGCCGATGTCGGGTGGGTGAAACCCGAGAACCTTCACTTCACGCTGAAGTTCCTGGGACACGTGGAGGAATCCCGTTCTGGTCTCATTGTCGAAGCGGTCGGTGCGGCCACGCAGGGGTACGGGTCGTTTCGCCTTGAGCTTGGAGGCCTCGGTGCCTTTCCGCAGCCGCGCGCTGCCCGCGTGGTGTGGGTCGGTGTGTCTCGAGGCGCGGAAGCGCTGGCGGGGCTGCAGGCGAAAATAGAAGCAGGTCTCGAGCCCCTGGGATTTCCACGAGAGGAGCGACCATTCACCGCGCATCTGACGCTGGGTCGGGTAAGGGGGCCCGCGCGTAGGGAACAACTGGCCGTTGCGCTGACCTCGATGGCGGCCGAAGCGCTGGGCGAGATGGTGGTAGATCGGATCGAGTTGATGAAGAGCGATCTGCACCCTGCGGGTGCTCGCTACTCCGTCCTGCAAAGCTTTCCTCTTGGGCAGCGTCCACCAGCGGACGAATGAAGAACAAGGGCCTCAGGATGGCCAACAAGAGTGCAGTTTGACCTTGACAAGGAGAGGAAAAAGAGGCTATTTTCATCGTTCACGCTAGGGGGTGAGCGAAATGTTTGAAGGGCTCACGGAACGGTTAAATCTTGTCTTTAAAAGGCTTCGTGGCCACGGACGGCTCACCGAAGAGAACATCGCTGAGGCGCTCCGGGAGGTCCGACTTGCCCTCCTAGAAGCCGATGTGAATTTTAAGGTCGTGAAGGGCTTTATCGAGCGGGTCCGTGCACGGGCAGTTGGCCGCGAGGTGCTGGAGAGTCTAACCCCTGGCCAGCAGGTCGTCAAGGTGGTGTACGAAGAGCTGGTGGAGGAGTTGGGCAGGACACGCGCTCCTCTCGCCTATGCGCCGGATCCCCCGACGGTTTTCATGCTGGTCGGTCTTCATGGATCGGGCAAGACCACCACTGCGGCAAAGCTCGCTCGGACGCTCGTGTCCGAGGGGCGGTCGCCGCTCTTGGTGGCCGCGGACACGACCAGGCCAGCCGCTAAGGAACAGCTTCAGATCCTGGGGCGCTCCCTCGGGGTGCCGGTGTGTGCGGGGGCCGGTTCCGCGCTGCAGGTGTGTCAGGAGGCGTTGACCCTCTCAAGGCAGGCCGGATATAGCCCGGTGATTCTTGACACCTCCGGGCGACTCCATATCGATGAGCCATTGATGCAGGAACTTGTGGCCATGAAAGGGGCCGCTCATCCTGCCGAGATCTTGATGGTGGCCGACGCCATGACCGGCCAGGACGCGGTGAATTCTGCCCTCCGGTTCGATGCGGATCTCGGCCTGACGGGATTTATCCTGACTAAGCTGGATGGGGACGCCCGGGGCGGCGCGGCCCTCTCGATCCGCTCGGTGACGGGGAAGCCGATCAAGTTCATCGGCGTGGGGGAAAAACCGGAGGCCCTCGAACCGTTTCACCCTGAACGACTGGCGTCCCGGATCCTGGGGATGGGCGATATCCTGACGTTGGTCGAGAAGGCGCAAGCGACCGTCGATAGGCAGCGAGCCGAGGAACTCGCGGAGAAAATTCGAACCGAGCGCTTCACGCTGGAGGATTTCCGCTTGCAGCTCGGACAACTGAAAGATCTCGGGCCACTCGAGCAGGTGATGGAGATGATCCCGGGACTGTCCCAACAGAAGGGGCTTGCTGATCCTCATGGGGCGGAGCGGGAGTTCAAGCAGGCTGAGGCGATCATGAACTCGATGACCCGCAAGGAGCGGGAATCTCCGGATCTCATCAATGGGAGCCGCCGCCGGCGGATCGCTGCCGGGAGCGGCACGACTGTGGCAGACGTGAATCGCCTCCTCAAACAGTTCTCCCAGGCCCAGAAGCTGATGAGACAGATGGTTCCGCGCGGTGCTGCGCGCAACGTGGCAAGACACCTTCGGCCTTTCGTCGGGGTGTGACACCGGACAGATAAGGGGATATGGAGATGGCCGTCAAGATCAAACTGTTGAGGATAGGGGCGAAACAACACGCTTTCTATCGTCTCATCGTCGGAGAGTCGCAGGTCGCGGGGGGAGGCAAGGTGCTGGAGAACCTGGGCACCTATGATCCTCACGGGGATCAGCCTGTGCTTCAGGTGAAGGCGGAGCGCGCACTGCACTGGTTGCAGCGGGGGGCTCAGCCGACCGACAGCGTACGGCAGCTTCTACGGCGGGCCGGTGTCATGCGGCAATTCGCCGAGCTGAAAACTGCCGGGAAGGGTCGATAGTCTTTCGTTCGAAGCCGAGGCACCCGGGGAGGGAGCGAAGATGGAAGGCGGTCCGTCGGTTCCTAGTCAGGATCCTGTGGACGAGACGCGCGCGCTGAAGGAGCTGGTGGAGCAGATGGCCAGGGCGCTGGTGGACAGTCCGGACCAGGTGACCGTTGACGCAGCGGAGGAGGATAAGGCGTTGGTCCTCCGCCTTCGAGTCGCCTCCTCTGATGTCGGGAGGGTGATCGGAAAGCAGGGAAGGACGGCCAAGGCGATGCGTACGGTACTGCATGCCATCGCCGCCAAGTCGAAGCGTCGGGCAGTCCTGGAGATCCTGGAATAGGGGATGCCGTCGCCTCATCTTCTGCTGGGCAGGATCGTGAAGCCCTGGGGGCTGAAGGGAGAAGTGAGGTTAAAGCCCTACGCCGACTCCGCGGCGATTGCGGCAGGTTTGGCGGCCGTTCAAATCGGGCCGGCTGGAGGCGACCTGGCCTGGTATACGATCGAGCGGCTCCGGCGAATGGGCTCCTCCTGGATCCTGAAGCTCAGCGGCGTGGAGACCATCGAACAGGCGAGTCGCCTAGTTGGTTGGGAGGCGCTCGTTCCCAGATCGGCGGTTCCACCGCTCCCGGAAGGGATGTATTACCATGCGGACCTGATCGGCCTTCAAGTCCAGAGCGAAGAAGGGCGTGTGTTAGGACGGATTGTGGAGATCCTGGAAACGGGCGCCAACGATGTGTTTGTGGTTCACAGTCAGCAGGGGGAATGGCTCCTTCCTGCGACGCGGGAGGTCGTGAGGAAGGTCGATCTTGCGGGGCAGATCGTGCTTGTCCGTCCCCTGGAAGGGATGATCGACGCTGAGGCGGTATGACATCCTCACCCTCTTCCCCGGTTTTTTCCAGGGACCACTCTCGGAAAGCATTCTCAAAAGGGCCCAGGAGCGTCGGATCGTGGAGATCGTGGTTCACGATCTTCGGGTCTATGCCCGCGATCACCATGCCACGGTGGACGATCGGCCGTACGGGGGTGGCGCCGGGATGGTGCTTAAGCCCGAGCCGATCCTCGAGGCGGTTCAGAGCCTCAGCCGAGGGAAGGGGACCCACCTGATCCTCCTGACCCCCCAGGGTCGCCCGTTCCGGCAGGCGGTCGCCAAGGAACTCGTCGAGCATGAACATCTGGTGCTCGTCTGCGGACGATATGAGGGGTTCGACGAAAGAATCAGGGAATGCCTCTCCCCCGATGAGATATCGATCGGCGACTACGTCCTGACCGGGGGGGAATTGCCGGCACTCGTTCTCCTGGACGCCACCATACGCCTCATTGCTGGCGTCCTTGGAGATGAAGACTCGTCCCGATACGATTCCTTCACAGACGCCTTGCTGGACTTCCCGCAGTATACCCGGCCGCCGATCGTTCAAGGGCTTGCCGTTCCGGAGGTGCTGCTGTCAGGCGACCACGAGCGGATCAGGCGCTGGCGCCGAAAGGAGGCGCTGCGTCGCACGAAGCTACGCCGGCCGGATCTGCTGCTGCAGGCTGAGCTGAGTGAGGAGGACCGCCGGCTCCTCAGAGAGATCGAGGAAGAGCAGGGATCCTGTTGACTGGTGTGAGGTCCGAAGTGTGTGCGGCGAAGTGGCCCGCACCTCGCACGCCGCACCCCGTTCTATTCACTCCGCATCTTGGAGGTCGAATCATGGATGTCATCAGACGCATTGAAGCGCCATTTCTGAAGGCGCAGCTTCCGGAGTTCTCTCCTGGAGACACCGTGAAGGTGCAATTCAGGGTCCAGGAGGGAGACAAGGAGAGAGTCCAAGCGTTCGAAGGGGTCGTGATCCGCAGGCGAGGCGAGGGGCTCCGCGCCACCTTCACCGTGCGCAAGGTCACATACGGCGTCGGGGTGGAGCGAACTTTCCCCCTCCATTCCCCCATTGTCGAGAAGATCGAGCGCACGAGACGGGGCCGTGTCCGTCGGGCGAAGCTGTACTATCTGCGAAAGTTGAAGGGAAAAGCCGCCCGGATCACGGAGCGCAGGCTGACGTAAAGGGGTACGCGGCGGTGCCCTCGGGAGAGGAAGCGCGTCTTCGTGCCGCAGGGTATCAGCTCATTGCCGGTGTTGACGAGGCCGGTCGCGGTTGCCTGGCAGGACCGGTAGTGGCCGCCGCCGTCATCCTTCCGCCAACCACGGTCATCGATGGGGTTGATGATTCCAAGAGGCTCGGCATCCGCCGACGCGAGCAGCTCTACGAGGCCATCAGGGCTGAAGCGCTGACCGTCGGATTCGGCGTGATCCAGGGGGAGATCATCGATGCCGTCAATATCCTGCAAGCGACATTGCTCGCCATGCGGCGGGCCATCGATGCTCTCGACCCTCCCCCGGATATCGTCCTGATCGATGGTGATCGATCCCCCGGCTGCCCCATCCCTCATCGTCTGATCCCTTCAGGCGATCGTCTCTGCTTCTCGATTTCTGCCGCTTCCATCCTCGCCAAGGTTGCCCGTGACCGGATCATGCAGGCATATGACCGAGCCCTCCCACAGTATGGATTTGCGCGACACAAAGGATACGGGACCCGTGAGCACCTGTTGGCCATCGCCCGTTTCGGTGCCAGCCCGCTCCACAGGAGGAGCTTCAGGGGTGTCCGCGAGCACTAATCGCGGAGGCCAATAGATGAAGAGTGCACGGATCCGTCTTGGCGAGGAAGGGGAGCGGGCGGCAAAAGCCTTCCTGCTGGCGTGTGGCTATCGGATCTTGCACGAGAACTATTCCACCCCACTCGGTGAGATCGACCTCATTGCCCAGGAGGGCGATGCGGTGGTGTTCGTGGAGGTGAAGGCCCGCGCGTCTCGCGAGTTCGGTCCGCCGCAGTCGTCGGTCACACTGGCGAAGCAGCGGCAGATCGTGAAGGCCGCCGGACTCTTCCTGCAGCGGGAGCGCCTTGCCGAGGCGCCGTGCCGCTTTGATGTGGTGGCGGTGACGTTTGGGGGCACGAGAGCAGAAGGGCCAGAGATCCTCCTGATACGGGACGCTTTCACCACCGGCGGAACCGCCATCTTCTAATGGAAGACGCAAGGGTGAGAAGGGTTGAGCGAGCCGCACCGATGGTTCAGATGCGACCTCACCTCGGGGGACACTAACGATGGCCCCGATTAATCATCTGCGAAGCCACTGGTCGATGATCTTGCTCGGGGCCCTCGCGATCCTGGGGATAGTCTGGGCGTTCTTGGGCTTTTGACACCTTACGTTGTGGTCGAGGAAGGCCGAGTCGTTTTCAAGAAGTGATCGAGTATGAACAGGCCGTTACTGACGAAAGAAGAAGTCCATTACCGGTCGGCGGTCCGCGAGCGGCGGTGTGGTAGCTGCGTCGCCTTTCTTCCGTCCCTCTTCGGCTGCCAGTTGGTGGCCGGAGAGATCGCTGCCGACATGTGTTGTGACCGATGGAGACCGCTCAAGCACTCCGATCGAAGCCAACCCAAGCAGTGAGGAACCGATGTGGTTTCAGTGGAGTCAGGGAAGCCGCATCAATACGGCAAGCGAGGCCTCGGTGAACCTCCACCATAAAGGGTGCGAAGTGCGGCTTCGCTGTTCCAGGTTCCGGGTTCCAGGTGCCAGGTTCTTAACCTGGAACT
>JBGPUH010000156.1:0-6105 GCA_041491025.1 Methylomirabilis sp. (SeqCode) | reverse complement strand
GGCTGCGCTCGTCTGAAACGGCCCGCGGCGTTGAGGCTCCAGATGGGCGACAGGCGATTCGAATGGTGCGGGCCGGGGAAACCCTTTCCCAGATGGTCGAAGGGGTCCTGCGTGAATCCGGCATGCGGGTCGGTCCTCGGGCTACCTATCGTGCTGTCAGCGAGGTCGGCAAGGCCAATCGACTCGCCAACCCAGATTGCATCCGTCCTGGGCAACCGATCGATTTCTCCGCGGCCTTACCCGGGCGGCCGGCGGGGGAACTCGTCGGGGTGGACGTTGGCGCAGATGGCCTGATGGAGGAGCTTTCACTCGCTCGCATCGGGCAGGGACTGAAGGCATTCTTTGGGTCCCTTGCGGGACGGATCACGTCCGCATTCGGCCGGAGGATCGACCCGGTGACTGGATCGAGAAGCTTCCACACCGGTGTGGACATCAGGATGCCTGCAGGGTCCTTTGTCTACCCGGTGTTGCCGGGCCGGGTCATCTTCAGTGGGTGGAGCAAGGGATATGGCAATTTGATTAGGGTGGCCCACGCCGACGGGTTCACCACTTCATATGGCCATAATGCTGCCAACCTGATCCCGGTGGGGGTCATCGTGGACCCGGATGTCCCGATCGCAATCGCTGGCGCCTCCGGGAAGGCCACGGGCCGACATCTTCATTTTGAAGTGCGTAGAAACGGGCGTCCTATCGATCCTGGGATGGTTCCTGCCGACGAAGGCATCGAGAATGCGCGACAGGATTAGAAAAGATCTCAAGGTCGAAATCGATTTTGTGAACCGCTCCATCTCGGTGGTTGGCACCGTCACCCATGTCGATCGGCTGGCCCTCGTCGTGTCGTTGGCGCCGAATGACGACCGTAAGACGCTGTTGGCCTCTCTGACGAAGGAGGAGGACGTGTGCGTCACGGCGGCTGGCGATGATGCGCTCTACCGCTTCAGATCACGCCTGCTCCGCTCGTCAGCGCTTCTCATGTATCTCTCCCCGCCCGGGGAAATTGAGAGGTTCCAGCGCAGAGAGAACGTGAGAGAGAGATGCCTCCTCATGGTGGAGTTCGTCGCCCTCCAAGATCTGGCAACGGGACAGCGCAGGCAAGGAACAGCGGTCAACATCAGTTGCGGCGGCCTGATGCTGGTGTGCGATGCGCGGATCGAGGTCGGGGACCATGTCGAGGTGTCGATCCATTTGACTCCGGGCGCCGCCCCACTGCAGGCGGCCGGGACGGTGGTGCGGACCGAGCAGGTTTCGCGTTTCGGGCGAAATCTCTATCGAGCCGCGTTGCATCTCACTGGGCTCACAAGGAGTGACGAGAAAAGACTCCTCCAGTTCATCACGAGGCTCCAAGTCGGAGCGGTGTCGGGAACAGTGCGTGAGATGCGGACACGCCAGCTACCAAGGGGTCACCGCAGATGAACCGTGCGGCTCCCGCCTCGTTTCCCAGCTCCCTTGCTATTGCTGTTGCCGGGCAGTATCTCGCGTGTTGTCTGAATTCCCCCCGCCACGTTTTCACGCACAGTCCTCCCCCTTAATCGACACTCGGTTGCCTGCAACCAGTCACGTCCCTTCGCTGGAACGGGATCACAGCAAAAGAGCCTCTTGTAAGCCGCCCGATCCCCTCCCCACCCGATGTTATCGGTAGCGCCCCTTTTCACCCCGTGACCGGTTTCTCACACACCAGGCGCTGGGGTGGAAGCGTATTCCATTGGCAGTTGCAGCGCAGCGCTTGCGCGCGCATGGTGGCACAGAACCTGCCTTTACACTGTGGCGAATGGGCTTAAGCGTGTAGCCGAAGCTGCCGATACTAGATGAAGCAGGCGGGGAGGGCTGCCGGAGCGACAGGTTGGATCGTGAAGGTGGGCCAGATGAGTGAAACGATCGTCGCCCTTCTGACTGCTATTCAAAGGAAGGTTCTTGAGGGACAAACAGGCATCGAGCCCGGCGCTGCTCCCGCCACCGCCGCGACGAAGGTCGTCCCCCTGAAGGGCAAGGCCAAGCCCGCCGGCCTCAAGGCGGTGCCCGCGGCCACGGGGACCGACCCCGCGCACGGGGCGTTCGAGGAGTTCTAGGCCCTCAACTGTCAACGGAGCGTGGCTCGCCTCCGCACGGGGGACGCACGCGTCACCGGGATGATGCGGAGGAGATCATGAAAAAGCACAATCACGGGCCTCTGAGCGTGTCCGATACCATGTTGCTCAGGGCGGTCTTGGAGCAGATGACTGAGGAAGAGTTAGGAGAGGTCATGGCGCTCGCAGAGCTGGTGAGAGAGCGGAAGAAGGTGACCGACGCCCAATACCCGCGCGAAGGCCGCCGAGGGAGAAAGGAGAGCCCGCTGTTTGTGTGAGGGGCCCATCCTATCAGTGGAGTGAGGGAACTGCTGGTGTCTGTCGGATGAGAAGCTGGTGATCCTCCTGGACATCGAGCAGGTGCTGACCGTGGCGGAGGCGGCGGCGCGTGGCTAGGGCTTCGGTCCGTACGCTCGGCTCGTGGAACCTCGCGCCCCGTTCCGAAAAACTGACTCATTTGCGGACCGTTCTTCTTGTGCGGCTCAGGATGTAATCGCCCGCCTCGAGGTCATCATCGCCGCCCAACTCTCCTTACGAGCTGTCTCAGGCTGGCGAAAGCTGCACAAAGAACCACTGCCCCGAGAGCCTCCTCAAGATTCACAACGATCAAGAACCCTTGCAAGGGTACCGGCAGAGACTCGGGATCCCAAACGTCAATCGAACCAAGACGACCCATGCAGAGATCTAAGATTTCCGTCCACCCCCAGCTACGCGTGTTAGCCAGTTCCGTGACCAAGGTGCTCCGTCCTTCCAGGCGAAATCACATGTAAACCCGTTCTTCCCCTTTCCTCAAGTTATCCCGCGATATCCTCGCAAGGACGCTCAATGCGCCACGCGCATTCTCAGCGAATGCGAGGCGCCCCTACCAATACTCGTCCAGCCCAACGGTCTCATTGTGCTAAAGGCAAGCCCACCTGCTGCCGAACATAACGGTAAGCACCACTCCAGCAGGATGCGACCTTCCAGCCGGGAGCGTCTGACATGCGCACTCACGACATCCGCCTTTTATTATCCCTCCTCTTACTTCAGTGCATCTCACCGACCCTCGAAGGGTGCGCTGGCCGCACCCTGTACCTGCCCACCCCCGCTGTCCAAGACGGCAGATACGTCACAATCATCAACTTCAGTGACCGGGCCATCTCACCAGATGAGGCGGATGACATCTTCCTCCTGGTGGCGCGCCTGATGAATGTCACCCTGAGCCGTTCTCGACCTCGACCACACATCCACATCGTGTCCCCAACCCAGATTCAGCGAGAGTATCTGAGATTCTATCCCTACGCGAGAACAGGCGAGGGCATCGCCGTTGCACTCTATCTCCCCGCATTGCAGCGGGTGCTCCTCCCATATTTTGATCGCACAATTCTCGCCCATGAGCTCGCCCACTACTTTGTGTCCGAGTACTTCTGGGTTCCAAGGTCCCAATGGGAGGAGATCGCCGAGGATGTCGCAACCAAGCTCACCCGGCAACACAGCCTCTACCGGCCCCACGATCTCACAAGCCTCCACTGACCACGTCTCCAGCGTCATACGGCCCTTCATCGTCGAAACCCTCGTGGCTTGAAGCCTTCTCACCAGCGCGCCTGTACTCTTATTACAACTCCTGGCCAGCCGGACTTGCCAATCCTGCCTAGGCGGGAAAACCAAATCCCTGCCTGAGCCAGCGCCCGCAAGACGCAGAGTGGCTCAGAGACCTTGCCGTCGACAGCATCACCGGCGTGACCTGCTGCAGACCGATGAGCCCCGGGTCGTGGGAGGCCGTGCGAAGGCTGGGCCGTTACGCCCCCCGGCAAGAGCCCGACCAGTTGTCTAGGCTTTCTGAGCCTATGTCCTTCGATTCAAGGCGGGCAAGACGCTCAGGGAGGCGGTGAGCACGTAGGGGCGGAGAAACATCCTCGTTACCGGACGGATCTCTACAACGTATTTTAAATTGTATAAGCATTCACGCTATCGAGACCAGGAAGGTCGCCGCGACTCCTGGGCGGCCTCTGTGAAGAGCGAACCCGTGGCCGTTGAGATCGTGCATACGAGGTACATCATGCGAAGCAGGGTGTTGTGGCTGTCGCTAATGGCGGCCCTGCTGCTAGCAGGGTGCGCGCTGGTGCCATCTCCCTATTCTCTCGCCCCAGACGGCGCCAAGACATTTGTCCTTACCATGCGGGCGGGCGCCTTTTCGCCCAACTACCTTGTGGTGAACCGTGGCGACCATGTCCGCCTTGTCATCTATTCGTACTACCAGTTTGCCTTCTTCACCTGTAACGAGTTCCGCATCGTTCGCATGGTCGCGCATGATACGCCGGAAGTGGTGGACTTCGTGGCCACCAAGCCGGGATGGTACGATTTCAAGGGGTACGGGTTGTATCCCTATTACGCCCAGCTCACCTTGGCGGATGCCCCCTCGGCGGGCGGTGGCACCGCCAGCTCTGAGCACGTGCTGTACGGTCGCCTGTACGTCCTGTAGTCCTCGCGACAAAGGATGGGATTCTTTTGGCGGCAGAGAAGGGGGCGGTTGCGCGTCATGGCCGTGAAGAGAATTGCGGCGAGTTCCATCAGCCTGCTCCTGCTCGCCGCGTGCGCCACAGACATGACACCTCGGGAGAGCGGCGCCCTGACGGGAGCGGCGCTGGGGGGTGGAGGCGGAGCGGTTCTCGGCGCGATTGCGGGCTCGGCGGGGAAGGGCGCACTGGTGGGCTCGGCGGTCGGGGCCGTCGCCGGGCTCATGGCGGGCAAGGCCATCGAGCGTGAACAGGCGGCTAGTGCCTATCCGCTTTGGTGGGCCGATACCATTCTTCCCTCTCCGTATACTCCCACCCTCCAGGTTGACGTGACCCCTGAAGATACCGAGATCATTATCGATGGGAGCCTGGTGGGCCTGGCCAGAGAGCTCTACGGCCCCGTGAGAGTCTCGGTCACGGCTGGTCCGCATGTCGTGGAGCTGTCTTGGCGAGGGTTCCGCATCACGAATACCATCGTGGCCCCGCCCTGGACGACGGTCCTGATCAAACGAGACCTACAGCCGTCAGCCTCCGCCACCCCTCAGTCTTCACCGCAAGCGGATCCGCAGTCGCCCTATTAACGCTGTCACGACCTTGCATTCTCCTAATCTTGGCGTGCTGGCTGCCGTGGCGGTCTTGGATCACCTCCATTAGAAGACAAAGCAAAAGGCCCGTGGGAGTTCCTTACACTGTGACATGTGCTCCACTCGTTCCTGCTCATTCCCTGCAGCAACAACAGCCGCAGTAGTGAGATACCAGCATCGCCATCGAGCCGCCCTCGATGACGAATGATCATTTCTCCAGGATAGCGAGGGGGCAGAGCACGAGAAAGAGAGACAATCTTGCGGGGAGCGGATCAGAGGTCACGCCATCACGGAAATGATTGACCGCTCCCATTCCCTGTCAACCAACAGGGGAGTTCATTCGTTAATACTAGTGAGATGACGTACTAGATGGCCGCCGTGACGACCGCTCTCCCATGGCACGCGCAGTGTGAGGTGCTCTACCGCGAGCACGCGCCGCGGCTGCTGCGGCTGTGCCGCCTCCTGTTGCGTAATCCACAGGAGGCCGAGGACGTTGCCCACGAGGTGTTCCTCAAGATCGTCGAGAACCACCGGGTAACGGACCGTGTGGTGTCATGGGGCCCATGGCTCACACGGGTCGCGATCAACGCCTGTCGCGACCGGCAGCGGGCGGCTTGGCGGCGCCTCTGGCACGGTGCCCTTGAAGAGATTGAGCTCGTGGACAGTAACCCGACGCCGGAAGCGGCCGCGCTGACCGGCGAAACCCGCGAGCAAATCTGGCGTGCCCTCCGACAACTCTCCCAGCGACAGCGAGAGGTCTTTGTGCTGCGTCACGTTGAAGGGTGGTCTACCCAGGGGGTGGCCGAGGCTCTGGGCCTCAGTACCGGAAGTGTGAAGCGTCATCTGTTTCGGGCTGTGGAGCGCCTGCGCAAGGGGCTTGGGGAGCAGTCATGAAGAGCTGCCTGCGTGATCGGAGCCTGCTGCTCGTCCATTACGGCGAAGGCAGCGCCGCGCACCTGGCTC
>JBGPUH010000155.1:0-6156 GCA_041491025.1 Methylomirabilis sp. (SeqCode) | reverse complement strand
GGCCGGGCGACTCCAGGACAAGCTGGGGCCCTTCAAGATCTCGATCATTGGCGCCGTGGCGAACGCCCTCGGGTTCTTCATGTGCGCCTATACCACCACCCAGACCTGGATGTTCTTCTGGCTTGGCGTAGTAGCCGCCACCGGCCAAGGCTTCGGCTACTCGACGCCGATCCCCGTCATGGCAAAGTGGTTCCCCGATCGGCGAGGGCTGGCGGTCGGGCTCGCGGTCGCCGGCTATGGCGGCGGCTCGGCCATTTTCGGCCCACTGGGAGGAGCCTGGCTGATCCCAACCTACGGGTGGCGCACCACCTTCACGGTCTTCGGGATCATCTTCTTCGTGATGGGCATCATCGGAGCCTTCCTGCTCAAGAATCCGCCAGTTGGCTATAAGCCAGCCGGTTGGACGCCAGCCCCGGCCGCCAAGGCTGCGGGAACGACCTATGAGTTCACACCAGGTGAGGTGCTGAAGACGCCAGGATTCTACTGGATGTGGATCGCTTATGCCCTCGGGTGCTCGGCAGGCCTCATGGTGATCAGCCAGTTGGTCCCGTTTGCAAAAAGCGTGGGGCACCCTGTCGCCCTGGCGACCACGGCCATCTTCGTCGGGGCTCTCGGGAACGCCTCCGGTCGAATCCTTTCGGGATGGATGTCCGACGGCCTCGGCCGTCTCAACGTCTTGCGCCTGATGATTTTGCTCTCTGCGGTGTCCATGCCGATCTTGTACGCCACGGGCACCAATGCCACCATGTTGTTTGTGATGGTGTTCGCGACGTACTGGGGCTACGGGACTCAGCTCTCGGTGAATGCCTCCACCACCGCGGATTTCTGGGGAACCAAGAATGCAGGCGTCAATTACGGCCTGCTCTTCACGGCGTGGGGGGTGGCGGGGATTATCGGCCCTCGGATCGGCGGGGTCCTCTTCGACAAGTACAAGAACTACCAGGCCGCCTTCACCACGGCGGCGGTCCTATGCGTGGTCGCGCTGGTGTGCGAGATGCTGGCGAAGCGTCCAGCAATACCGCAGGCGCAGGAGGCCCGTGCGAAGGCATAGCGTCCATTAAGGGGGCTGAAACAGGAGAGGCCATCGAGCAGAAACGATGGCCTCTCTTTTCTTGTCTGAACCTGGTCTCACCAGGAGCCGAGCACAATGTGATCAAGGTCAAGAGCGTGTATGACCCTCCCGAACTGACAGATGGAGTCCGGATCCTCGTTGATCGCGTCTGGCCCCAGAGGGTTAAAAGGATCGGAACATGGATAGACGAGTGGCGATGGGATCTCGCCCCGACCCCGGCCCTGCGCAAATGGTTTCACCGTGATCCGAAGAAGTGGGATGCGTTTACGAGCCGCTACCGGCACGAGCTGGGGGTCAGGGACAAGATGGACGACCTCCGTAGACTTGCCGAACGAGCGAAAGAGGAGACGGTCACCTTGCTGTTCACGACGGGGAATGAGGAACACAACGGCGCCGCGGTCCTTAAGGAGCTGCTAGAAAAACTCACGCTGTGATTTCTTTCACAGTTCAACCTCTGATCGCTCGGCATGTCCAACGATCATGCCAATAGCCCTTGGCATCAGAAAAGAGCAGGGCCAGAGGCTCACAGTGGAATGCGAGCCTCTGGCCCCGACCGTGGCAGGCTTCAAGCTGCCTTCTTGAGCTTGATTCCCTGGGCCTGGCCATACTCTCCAGGCACGGCAAGAGGCTCTTCGAGCCACTCGATCCGCCTGCTCTTGGCCTCCTCATCGGCGATGTAGCCGAGAAGGATGGCAGCCAGGGCCACCGCGAGCAGGGCGAAAAGACCGGCTGCGGCGATGATGTGACTGAAGGACTGGGTTTCCAGCACGAGACCCTCCATGGTGTTCACCTCCTCTCATTGTCTACTAAGAATGTAAGACGGAAGTCGAAAGGTGTCCGTGAAAGCTTTAACAGAGGCCCTGTCTTCCCTAAAAATCTCCGACAATGGGAAATGCGAACGCCCTAATCCCCCACCTGTTGGCTACACGCGGCCCGCCGGCATGGTCAAGCGCGCCTTGCGGGAGCAGAAGACGATCATCGATGTTGTCCGCGAAGAGAAGCTGCTCACCGAGGAGCAGATCGCCCAGATCCTCGACCCGGTCGAGCTGACCGAACCCGGCCTGCCCGGCCGGTAGGCATGCGGGCGTCGCGACGGCGAGGACAAGGACCCCGGCGAGGGGTCGATTCTTTCTTGACATCGCCCGACCAAGGTGGTAGAAAGATTACGATTGTTATCAACGCTTTCTGTGATTGGTGAGCCGATGAACCGAACCTGCCAGGCCGTGAACCGCATTTCTTGGCGCTTTTACTTTACGGGCGTCTGCCCACGGGCTCGTCCTAGGTAGCGGACTTTACGCACGATTTCACGGGCCACGGGGCAGACGACGATGCCCCGTGGCCTTTTTCTTGTTGGAAAGCCACGGATACGGTGCCGTGGCTTTTTTCTTGGGGAGGAGAACATGATTATCGTGATGAAAACGGGGACGCGCGAGGAGCATATCCAGGAGGTCATTCGGCGGGTGGAGGAACTCGGGTATCAGCCCCATGTGATCCGGGGCACGCAACGGACGGTCATAGGAGCTGTGGGGGACGAGCGCGACAAGGCTCGTCTCCAGTCGCTGGAGTCGATGGCCGGCGTCGAAAGCGTTGTTCCCATCCTGCAACCGTTCAAGCTGGCCAGTCGAGAGGTCAAGCCAGCCAAGAGCATCATCAAGGTTGGCGATCTGGAGATCGGCGGACAGGCCATCGTGGTCATGGCCGGCCCCTGCTCGGTGGAGAGCGAGGCGCAGATACTGGAGACCGCCGAGGCGGTCAAGGCTGCCGGGGCCACCGTCTTGCGGGGAGGGGCCTTCAAGCCGCGCACCTCGCCCTACGCCTTTCAGGGCCTGGCGGAGGAAGGGCTCAAACTCCTGGATCTGGCGAGAGCGGCGACCGGCCTGAAGATCGTCACCGAGGTGGTGAATCCCATGGACGCTGAGCTAGTTGCGGAATATGCGGATATCCTGCAGATCGGCGCCAGGAACGCCCAGAACTTTGCCCTGCTCAAGAAGGTCGGCGAGGTCGGGAAGCCCGTCCTGCTCAAACGCGGGATGGCCACCACAATCAAGGAGTTCTTGATGGCCGCAGAGTACATCCTCTCGGAGGGGAACTACGACGTCATTCTCTGCGAGCGCGGAATCAGAACCTTCGAAACCAGTACGCGGTTCACCCTGGACTTGAACGCGGTCCCTGTCCTGAACAAGTTGACTCACCTGCCGGTGATCGTCGATCCGAGCCACGGCACAGGCCACTGGGAGTATGTGGCGCCGATGGCGAAGGCGGGGATCGCCTGCGGCGCCGATGGCCTGTTGATCGAGGTCCATCCGAGACCTGAGGAGGCCCAGTCGGATGGTCTCCAGTCTCTGAAATTAGACAAGTTCCGGCGGTTGATGGAGGAGCTCAGACCGTTGGCGGAGGCGGTAGGCCGCCGGTTATGACCTGACGGGACGAGACGGAAGGGGGTAACGCAGGGTTACACCGAGATCGCGACCAGATCGATCTCGACGCTGGCGCCAAGTGGCAGAGCGGCTACACCCACCGTGGAGCGCGCCGGCTTGACATGCCCCAGATATTCGGCGTAGACCTCGTTCATCTTGGAGAAGGTGGATAGATCGGTCAGGTACACGGTGGCCTTGACGACCCGGTCGAGTGAGCTGCCGCCGGCCTCGAGGACAGCCTTTAGGTTTTCCAATACTCGGCGCGTTTGGGCTGACACGTCACCCTCGATTAATTTCCCCGTGGCTGGGTCAATCGCAATCTGCCCCGAGGTGAAGAGGAGGCCGCTGACTTTTATGCCCTGCTCGTACGGCCCGATCGCCCGCGGGGCCTTCTCCGTCTGAATCACCTCACGCCGCATGAGTCCCTCCCGAATGTTGGCAGACCGTCATCTTTAAGAAACGCTCCTCCCCGAGACACTCTACCTCCCCCCGCCCCTCCTTACAAAGGAGGGGAAGACTAACTGCTGACGGCGCCCACCACATCATGAATGGTCGTGGCCAACGACTCGGAGATCCCGGCGGCGCGCCGGACCTCCTCGATGCTGGCACTGCGCAGCCCGCGCAGGCTTCCGAATCGGGTGAGCAATGCGCGCCGGCGCCTGGCCCCAATCCCGGGGATGTCGTCCAGGAGGGAGCGGAGCGCCGACTTGCCTCGCAGGTGTCTGTGGTACGTGATGGCGAACCGATGGGACTCGTCTCGGATCTGCTGAAGCAGCTGCCTGGCCCTTGATCGCTCCGGCAGCGCGATCGGCTTGGGCCGGGCGGGGTGAAAGACCAGCTCCTCCTCCTTCGCCAGGCTGACCATCTGGAGCGAATCGAATCCCAGCTCCGAGGCCACGCCGAGCGCGGCGTTGAGCTGACCCCGACCTCCGTCGAGGAGGATCAGGTCGGGAAGCGGCATCTCCTGGGCCTTCTGCAGGCGCCGCCGCAGCACCTCGGCCATCATGGCGAAATCATCCGGCCCCTCCACGGTCTTGATCTTGTAGCGTTTGTAGGCTGATTTTCTTGCCTTACCATCCTCCCACACCACCTGGGAGCCGACCGCCAGCGACCCCGAGATATTGGAGATGTCGTACGCCTCGATCCGGCGCGGTAGAGCGGGGAGACCCAACACCTCTTGCAGCTCCTTCAGGGCCTGCTCGCGGCTCTGCGACGAGCGGAGACTGAGCGCGAGGGCCTCCTGCGCATTCTTTAGCGCCATCTGGACCAGTCGCGCTTTCCGCCCTCGCTTCGGCACCAATAACTCCACGCGGTGATGTGCCCGCCGTGCCAGCCACGCCTCGATGAGAGCGGCGTCTTCGAAAGGGTGCGACAGGAGAATCTCCTGAGGGATGTCCCGCGCGCCGAGGTAGAACTGCTTGAGCAAGGAGGTCAGGAGACCGCCCGTGGTCTCCGCGCCCAACGGGAAGGTGAACGTCTCGCGGCCGATGAGTCTGCCTCGCCGGATCAGGAAGAGCTGGACCTGGGCCTCTCCCCCCTCCTGTGCCAGGCCGAAGACATCCTGGTTCTCGCCCCTTGGCGAGATGACCTTCTGGCGCTCGAACACCTGACGGAGGGAGGCGATCTGATCGCGACACTTCGCGGCCCGCTCGAACTCCAACGCCTCAGCCGCCTGATGCATTCGCTGGGCGAGGAGCTTGGTCAGCTCCTGATCTTTTCCGTCCAGGAGCAGGCGCGCCTGGTCCACGAGCTCGCCATACTCCTTTTGACCGATCAGCCCCTCGCAGGGACCCAGGCAGCGGCCGAGGTGGTACTCCAGACAGAGTTTCCGGCCCTCGATGGAACGGCACTTCCGCAGGGGGATCGTTTTGTTCACGAGAGCCAGCACATCCCACATCGCGGTGGTAGGGACATACGGGCCGTAGTAGAGGGCGCCGTCGTCCCTGACCCGGCGAACCACCTGCACCCAGGGGAACGGATCCTTCGGATCGAGTTTCAGGAATGGGTAGTGCTTGTCGTCCTTCAGGACGATGTTATATCGTGGCTTGTGGGTCTTGACCAGGTTGCTCTCCAGGATGAGGGCCTCCAGCTCGTTCTCCGTGAGGATAAACTCCAGGTCAGCAATCTGCTCGACCATGGTGCCGATCTGAAACCGTTCGGGCCCACCCGAAGATTCTCCGAAATAGGAGCCGACTCGCTTCTTCAGAGACAGGGCCTTGCCGATGTAGAGCACGCGGCCCCGCTTGTCCCGGAAGAGGTAGACCCCAGGAGCATCCGGCAGGCTCTTGGCCTTCTCATGAAGCCGATCGATGTGTTCCATGATTCTTGAAGATGTCACACGAAAGAAGGGTTGTCAAGGCACGGCCGGAGCGTCCATGCGGCTCGTTCCGCTTCCCAACGCACTTGACAACAGCACCCGGAGGGCGTAGGCTGCTGGTCGATGCTCGTTCCCTCGGCATCTGGCCATTCCCTTCCACCACGAAGACCTGTGCCGAGTGGCGCGTGGGAGTGCCGGGCGTCGGCTGAGGTGTGGGTTCCAGGAAGCGGTCGCCGAAAGGGGGTCAGAGATGCCAGGAAGGTTTCAGCCGTATCGTGGAGAGAAAAGGCGAAAGGAAGAGGCGCGCAAAACGAGGAAGGAAGAGAAGCGGAAAAGGAAACAGGAGAGGC
>JBGPUH010000154.1:0-6171 GCA_041491025.1 Methylomirabilis sp. (SeqCode) | reverse complement strand
CGCCAGAGCCCGCGGACCATAGAAGGCGGCGTACGGCGTATCGACGCAGGCCCCGATTGCCTCGGCAAGCTCCACTGCAACGCGCTGGGCCTCGCAGGCCGTGGCGCTCAGCCCCAGGACGAGTGGGGAACGGGCACGAGCCAGGATTGTCGCGGCCTCCCCGACCGCTGCATCCCACCCGGCTTCCACACCCCTGATCCTGGGCATCACGGTCTCGACCTGATAGCCCTTGAAGAAGGCCCGGCCGGCTGGACACTCGACCTCCACCGCGGCGATGTGATTTCGTTCGACGGTGAGGCGAAGGTCATCGCAGAGATCCGCGCAATAAGGACAGACGACGTCCGTCATCACGATGGACCCCTTCGCGGTGTCCCCTGGCGTCGTGGGGCTACTCTGCATCGTCTGGAGGTCAGAAGGTGGCATTGGATCGCTCATCTCATTGCGCTCGCTGGTTCGTCGAAGCGCTGCAGTCTTCCAATTGAAGTGACGCACGTTCGACGAAGGGCTCCGGCGCGGAATGCCGGAAACACGAACGCCTTCCCAGGCTACACCTGAGAAGGCGTTATCCTGAATGGTGCGCCAGCCAAGCCGCGGTGGGCTGGAGAGCTAGGGCGCCGTTGACCTTAACGACCACTGCCCGCGCCGCGAAGGGCAGCGCGGAATTTCGCGAAGGTCTCCGCATAATTGGGGGTGCCGTAGATGGCGGAACCGGCGACGAAGGTATCCGCGCCGGCATCCGCAATGCGCCGCACGTTCTCCACTTTGACGCCGCCGTCCACCTCCAGGTCAATGGCCTTTGCAGTGGCATCTATGCGGCTGCGGATGGCAGCGATTTTCGGCAACACGTATTCGATGAAACTCTGGCCGCCAAACCCTGGGTTCACGCTCATCACCAGTACCAGATCCAGCTTGTCCAGCACGTGATCCAGCCAGTTGATGGGAGTTGCCGGATTGAGTGACAACCCCGCCCGGCAACCGAGGCTCTTGATGAGCTGGATGGTGCGATCCAGGTGGCGGGTCGCCTCAGGATGAAAGGTGATGATATCGGCCCCACTCTTCGCAAACTCTGGAATGATAGCATCCACGGGCTCGATCATCAGATGGACGTCAAGCGGTTTTTTGGTGTGGGGCTTGATGGCGGCTACCACCGTCGGCCCGATGGTGAGATTGGGCACGAAGTGGTTGTCCATCACATCGACGTGGATGTAATCGGCCCCGGCCGCATCCACGGCCCGGACCTCTTCGCCCAACCTGGCGAAGTCGGCGGACAGGATCGATGGCGCGATCTTATATCTGGTCACGGATTGGCACTTCCCGCTCACCCGGGGTTCGGTTAGTTGATGCGGGGATCAAGCTCCCTCTTGGCGTAGCGACGGGCCATCTCCTCCAGGGTCACCGGCCGGATCTTGCTGGCCATGCCGGCGCTCCCGAACTGCTCATAGCGGTCCTTACAGATCTGTGCGGTGGCCTTGGTCGCCGCCGTCAAGAACTTCCGCGGGTCGAAATTGCTCCTGTTCTTCGCCAGATCCCGCCGGACGGCGCCGGTCATCGCCAAGCGAAGATCGGTGTCGATGTTGACCTTCCTCACCCCATGTGTGATGCCAAGCTGGATCTCTTCAACCGGGACCCCGAAAGTTTGCTTGATCTCCCCGCCGAACTCTCTGATGATCTCCAGCCATTCCTGAGGGACGCTGGAGGAGCCGTGCATGACCAGGTGGGTGTCGGGAATGCGCGCATGAATCTCCTTGACCCGCTTCATGACGAGGGCATCGCCCTTTGGCCTCTGGGAGAATTTATACGCGCCGTGGCTGGTGCCGATGGCAATCGCGAGCGCGTCCACCTTGGTCTCCTTGACAAACTGGGCGGCCTGTTCGGGGTCTGTCAGCAGTTGGTCAAGGGAGAGCTTGCCCTCGGCGCCGTGACCATCTTCCTTCTCGCCCATGCCGGTTTCCAGAGACCCCAGGCAACCGAGCTCCCCTTCCACAGAGACGCCGATGGCATGAGCGATCTCCACCACCTTGGCGGTCGTGGCGGCGTTATAGTCGTACGGTGCCGGGGTCTTCATGTCTTCCAGGAGTGAGCCGTCCATCATCACGCTGGTGAACCCGGAGCGAATGGAGTTGAGACAGACCGTGGGGCTTGCCCCATGATCCTGGTGCATGACGATCGGGATGTCGGGGTACATCTCCAAAGCGGCGAGGAAGAGATGGCGTATGAACGGTTCGCCGGCATACTTGCGAGCGCCGGCAGAGACCTGCATGATCACGGGGCTGTCCACCTCCTGGGCCGCCTCCATGATGGCTTGAACCTGTTCCAGATTGTTCACGTTAAATGCGGGGACGCCGTATCCGTGTTCCGCCGCATGGTCCAACAGTTGTCGCATCGAGATGAGAGGCATTGCGTCCTCCTGTATTCCCGGATCGGGCCTCACCCGGCCAGTCGTGTATGTCCGTGATGGCTTCGCGCGATCGATTCCGTCAGTTGCCTGCAGTGAACAGGCTGCACCCCTCAGTGCGGGATTCGGCTGAGGCTCATCAGTTTGTCTTGGCGGTGTTCGGCGTGGATCGTCCGCCGGGTCCCGCTCTTGCCCCGCATGACGATCGAATCGGTCGTCGCCCCATCGTCGGTGTAATGTACGCCGGGCATGAGCAGGCCATCGGTGATGCCAGTCGTAGCGAAGAACACGTCATCGCTCCGAACGAGGTCGCGCTCGGTCAGGACCCGGTCGATGTCGAGGCCGGCGGCAAGCACCGCCTCGCGTTCGCCGGGCTTCTGCGGTGCCAGTTGGCCCAGCATCGCCCCGCCCAGCGCGCGGACGGCGGCAGCGGCGATGACCCCCTCAGGCGTGCCGCCGATCCCCATCAGCACGTCCACTCCCGAGCCCGGCGTCGCGGCCATGAGGGCGCCGGCGACGTCGCCGTCGGTGCGCAGGAGGACTCGAGCGCCGGCGGCTCGCACATCGGCAATGAGTCCGGTGTGACGCGGTTTGTCGAGCACAAACACGGTGAGGTCATCCACTCGCTTGCGTTTTGCGTCGGCGATGACCGCCAGCGTTTTGGCCACCGGCGCGCGCAGGAGCGCGGGCGACAACACCTCCCGTGCGTCGCGGCCGACGACGAGCTTATTCATGTAAAACCCTGGGCCAGGCGACCACATCGTGCCCCGCGGCGCGACCGCGATGACGGAGATCGCATCCGGCCGGCCGTTGGCCAGAAGGCTGGTGCCCTCGACCGGGTCCACTGCCACGTCCACCGCGGGCCCCACGCCGCTTCCGACGGCCTCGCCATTGAAGAGCATCGGGGCCTCGTCCTTTTCGCCTTCGCCGATGACGACCACGCCTTCGATCTCAACCGTCGCGAGCATCAGGCGCATGGCCTCCACGGCGGCGCCGTCGCCGGCCTCCTTTTGCCCGCGGCCCATCCATCGTCCAGCGGCCAGCGCGGCCGCTTCGGTCACGCGGACCAGTTCAAGGGCAAGGTCGCGCCCAGGGCGTTCGCTCATGGTAGGGGCATTGCTCACGAGCACCTCCCCCCTGCTGGTCAATCCCACCCTCTGGACGCCTGCCAGATATCCTTGGCCATTGTCTCCGTGTTGCTGTCCGGTTTCATTATGCGGGCTCTTTGGGCCAGCGGGCGAGAATTATAGTTGATCGAGGGTCCTTTTGCGAGCGCTCAAAATACAAACGCCCCCTGAGACCATACCGGGCTCGAGATGGCGCATTCTTGATCGATGGTCCAGCAAAAGGCATGAGAGGCGGACTCAGCCCCCTGTGTGCCCCGGGACCATCACCGTCAGATGTGAGAGACTCATTCTGTCATACGTGGTGTGGGAGGTCAAGATTCTACGGTGATCGAACGCCTCCAGATCAGCGATTTACTGCCTGCATCCCCATTTCAGGATACCGCGCGCCGGCTGCTACTCCGGGCGGGGCGATCTCAGCGAGGCCAGCGAGATCCTCCTCGCTCAAAGTGATCTCGAGCGCGCCGACGTTCTCCCTCAGATATGTGCGCCGCTTCGTCCCGGGGATTGGAACGATGTCCTCACCCTGTGCGAGCAGCCAGGCGAGTGCGAGCTGCGCCGGCGTGCAGCGCTTTCGTACGGCCATCTCGCAAATGCGCTCGACGAGGTCCAGGTTGCGCTGGAAATTCTCGAACAGGAATCTCGGCGACGTACGCCGCCAGTCACCTGGGGTGAGATCCTCGATCTGCTTGATCCTCCCCGTCAGAAAGCCCCGGCCGAGCGGGCTGTAGGCAACGAAGCCGATGCCAAGCGCCCGGCAGGTTGGGATGATCTCATCCTCGGGCTCCCGGCTCCAGAGTGAGTATTCTGTCTGGAGGGCTGCGATAGGATGCGTTGCCGACGCGCGGCGAAGGGTGGCGGGCGCCGCCTCGGACAGACCCAGGCAGCGCACCTTCCCTGCTTGCACGAGCTCCGCCATCGCGCCCACGGTCTCCTCGATGGGGGTGTCTGGATCGACGCGATGCTGGTAGTAAAGGTCAATCTGCTCGATGCCCAGGCGTCGCAGGCTGGCGTCGCAGGCCAGCCGAACGTACTCTGGTCGACCGCTGACGCCAACGAAATTCCCGTTCATGTCGCGAACGATGCCGAACTTCGTGGCCAACACGACCTCCTGACGACGCCCACGGATCGCCTTGCTCACCAGCTCCTCGTTCCGGCCGAGGCCATAGACGTCAGCCGTGTCGAGGAAGGTCACTCCTAGGTCCAGCGAACGGTGGATGGTGGCGATCGACTCCTGCTCATCGCCAGGTCCGTAGAATTCGGACATCCCCATGCACCCCAGTCCCAAGGGTGACACGACGAGCCCGCTTGCGCCGAGGGTTCGTGGCTTCAACTGTCCCTCCAGCCGATCGATGATATTCTCCTGTTACTCTCGCGCCAACTGCACGTCGATGACGGCCTCGCCACCATCCGGCACAGTGACGTCAGCCGCATACCCCTTATAGCCAGGCATGACCATCTGGACGCGGTGCCGGCCTGGGGAGATACGAAGCGACACGGGGTAGTTGCTCTCGGCGACCGTCGCAAAGGCGCCATCCAGGTAAATGGCGGCCCCAGGCGGGGAGCCCTGCAATCGCAATCGCCCGTTGTCCGGGCTCAGGGCGGTGTCACCTCCCGTGGGCGCGACAAGCGCCCATCGAACCGGCGTGACTCTGTGCGGAGAGACCGCCACCTCCGTAAAGGTTTTCTCGTTTCCGACGCGGATTTCAAGGAGATGCCGGCCGGCGGATGCGGCGATCTCCGCGATGTTCGCGAGCTCGCGTGCGTTCCCGATGTAGCGGTTATCAATGAAGATCTGGGCTTCTGGAGGACTGACCTCGAAGCGCAGCGAACCGTCGCCGAGTGGCAGCGGAGGCGGAAGGTTCTCCAGCGTCGGCGCCGCTGGCTGGCGATATGGGGCCGAAGGCGGCTCGGGCGGGGCGGTGTAGACCTGGACGTCCGTGAAAGGAGATTGGGAGGAGGCTCCAGCAGGTTCGGCATACGGGTACGGGTAATCAGCGCCAGGGTAACCAGGGTATGGTACGGGATAAGCCGGATACATCGGGTAATACGGATACGGAGGGTAGTAAGGGTAGGAGGGATACACGAATCCACCGAAGTTGAAAAAAACGGCCGAGGGGTGATGGGGCCGATGGAGGCCGACAAGCGGGCCTCCTAACGGATGGAGAATTGCGGGCCGAGCAACACCTCGGTGGAACTGGTGACCGACGCCGCCGAGAGGTCCGCTGCTGAAGCGGGCGTGGACAACCCCCCCGCGAGGACTCCCGATGTGGCCTTCGCCGGCGCGCCCACTCACGCTGCGTCCCTCTGCGGGGGAAATATGCGCTGCGACGCTGAGGCAAAGCAGGAATAAGAACGCGCGGACCTTCGGCCAGTCTTGCCTACGCCGATGACTCATCAACCACCCCCCCGCTCAAATATACACTCCTGGCACCTGAAAAGCACGCTGAAAGGTATGGTGTGTGAACAACCGCCTTGTTGACTCAGGGGCCCGGTCGAGCACCTGCTGGTAGAGGCGGGTAACGAAGGCAGCCGCGCCTGCGGTGAAGGGACAAGGGTGAGGCGGAATAGTGTCTGACCGGTCATTGGGGGGGCCATGGGACGACCCCACCTCATCCGCTCCGTACGCTATCGATCAGAGGCCTCCGACGG
>JBGPUH010000153.1:0-6190 GCA_041491025.1 Methylomirabilis sp. (SeqCode) | reverse complement strand
GGCCATCTTCTTTCGGGATGTGCTCGGGATCACCGTCAAGAGTCGCCAGCCGGTCTTCGACTTCTTAATCGAACACCCTGATTTCGCCGCAACTGCCGGGCGGACCTTGGGGATCGTCAAGTACCGGATCGTCCAGGAACGCGATGGTGTATTCTGGGGAGACGATGCGCACGGCGCGACCGGGACCTTTGAGTTGATATACGCCGGGCCGGGGAAGCGGATCTATCTTGCCAAGGGAACCTTCGTGAAGCGGTTTCTCCCCACCATCCGTGGCCGGATCGTGCTGGTCATGGTCTACGAACACCGGACCGATCAGACCGGGGAGAGCCGCGTGATCAACGATGTCCGGGGTTACCTCCGAATCGACAACCCCGTCCTCGGGATCCTGGCCCGCATCGCAAAGCCCGTGGTGGGTCCAATCGTCGACAAGAAGGTTCTGCGGACCTTCGCGGCGGCGGCCAAGCTCACCGAGCAGGCCTATCACGATCCTGCCGCGCTCTATCACACCCTGGGGGCCAATCGTGAGATCAATAAGCGCGACTTGCGCGAATTTCGGAAGGCCCTCCGCTGCTGTGCAGAGGAGGCAGACACGTCCGAATCCTTCAAACTCACGTGGGGCAACATCGAGTGAGCGTTGGTGACAGCGGAGGGAATCTCCACGTCAGGGGACTCTGAATAGCCATGCTGTCGAGCAGATTACACGTGGGCAATCTGGAAGAGCATATCGGCCTCGACGAACTCCGAGCGCTCTTCGAGAGGGCTGGTCGGGTGATATCGATCGAGATCGTCAAGGATCAGGCCACGGCCCGGTCCAAGGGATACGCCTTCGTCGAGATGGCCACGCGGGAAGAGGGGGCACGGGCCATCGCGATGTTGAATGGACACCATGTCAATTATCGGCCTCTTATCGTGAAGATGTCCAGAGAGGCCGGTCGAGGAACATATCGAAGCGAATCTGCTCAGCGTAAGAGACCACCGGGTTCAACACTCAAAAAATGACAAGCCTGCATTGGTCAGCTTCAGCGATGGAAGCACAACCGGTGCTTCATCGTTCGCCTCTGCCGCCAGCACTGATTCTCGGGGAGGGCCTCAATGCGCTGGCGGTCGCGAGGAGTCTGGGTCGTCGGGGCGTGTCTGTGATGGCGATTGATCCGGGGCACCGGTCCATCAGCACGAAATCTCGCTACCTCAAGCTCATATCTTGCCCTCAAATGGGGAATCGGGATGAGGAGTTGCTGAATACCGTGCGTCGGGTTGCAGACCAAGTCAGTTCACCCTTGGTCCTGATTCCAACAGGGGACCGTGAAGTTCGATTCATCAGCCAGTACCGTGACCGCTTCCCAAAGTCATGCAAGCTCGTGATCGCACCACGTGAGGCTGTCGAAACGTGTCTGGACAAATGGGCATTCGCACGCTGGGCCGAGAAGGAGGGGTTCCCTATCCCTAAGACATATCAACCAACTTCATCAGCGGATGTCAAAGTGCTTTCTCGAGAACTCCGATACCCCTGTCTCTATAAGCCGTCCTTCTCCCCGGACTGGGAACATCCAGAGTTCAGCAGAGTGCATGGCCGCGTCAAGATGATCCGGGTGAACTCCGCAAGCGACCTCATCCAGACCTATGAGAGCCTTGGGAGATTCCGGCAGGGAGTTCTCGTGCAGGAGATGATTGAAGGCCCGGAGACCGCACTGGTGGACCTGTACGCCTGCTACACTAACGGAGGCACCCCTCGCTCTCTGTTCGCCATTCGGAAGCAGCGAACGTTCCCCCTGGATGGCCGAGGGCCAGGTGCAAGCGTGCGCAGCGACGATGGCACTGGCGTAAGAGACCTCGGCTTGGCCGTCCTCGATCGCCTGCACTATCAGGGTCCAGGAGCCGTCTGCTTCAAGTGCCTGCCCTCGGGTGGTGGGGTCGCGATCATGGAGGTCAACGCACGGCTTCCGCTCCACCACGGCCTTGCCAGCTTCTGTGGCATCGACCTCGCCTGGATCGCGTACTGCGAAGCGGTAGGCATTCAGACCGAGCCCCCCGACAGGTGGCCTGTGGACGTCCTCTGGCTCTCGAGCCGAGCTGATCTGCGGGCAGCCTACGGCTACTGGCGGCGTGGGGACCTCACCGTTCGAGGCTGGCTGAGTTCCCTCCATGGACCGCGAGTGTTCGGCGATTGGGCGGCCGACGATCCAAGGCCGTTCTTCAGTGAGGTTGCAGGAATGGTCCGCGACGCTACCCACCGGCTATTGCGAAGGCCTTGAAAGACTTGGGGGATGCATGCGCATCATGATGGTGTCCGTTTCCTTCGGTGGACCGACAATACACGTTGGAGGCGAGGAGCTTCACGTGAGAAGCTTGAGTGAGGCGCTCACCGGCCGTGGACACAGTACTGCCCTCCTCACCTTCCGCAGTGAACACTTTCCGGTACAATTTCCAGGGATCGCGGCAACTTTCTCGACAAGATCTCTTTTTCCGCCTCTGCTGAACAAGGTATTGCAAATCGATCCCCTTGTGTGTATCGATACTCTGCATGCCTTCAAGGCCTGGCGACCTGATATCGTCCACTTGCACGCCTTCTTCCACCTCTCATTTGCACCGATCCCCGCTGCGGCTCACCTCAAGATCCCCGTAGTCGCGACCCTGCACTCGTATTGGCCTGTCTGTCTGCGTCACCGGCTCTGCTACAATGAGGACGGAAGCCGTCAGCAGCGCTACAACCGCGAGGTTTGCGCACCTTGCTTGGCGCGTGGGCTCAAAGACAATATCGGGGTGGGCTTCCCAGTTCCACTCGTTAGCTTAGTCCTTCGCGGGGCATGGCGGGCGCGCCGACACGTTCTGCAGAATGTCGCTCGATTCATCGCCCCAAGCACCGCAATTGCCCGGAGCCTCAAGGATTCAGGGTTCCCCGCCGATCGTATCGTGATCATTCCCCATGGTCTGCCGCAAGGCGACTTCGTGGTTCGCCCACAACAGCCTATCTCTGAACCACGGGGCGTTCATCTGCTGTGCGTTGGACGGCTAGTGCCGAACAAAGGCGTGCAGTACTTACTCGAGGCGCTCCTTCAGGTCAGGCAGGTGCAGCCGGATGTGATCCTCACGGTCGCGGGCGACGGTGCCCACCGGCCGGAGCTTGAGCGGTTGTGCGCGTCACTGGGGCTGACGGCGACGGTTCGATTCATCGGCGCCCAGTCACGATCCGCCCTGTCGGACCTGTATGCCAAGGCAGACCTGATGGTGTTCCCGTCGCTTTCCGAGGTCTTTCCTTATGTTGCGCTGGAGGCGGCGGCTACTGGTATCCCGGTCGTGGCGACCACCGTGGGCGGGATACCTGAGATCCTTGGCGACGGAGCGATCCTGGTCCCGCCGATGGACACCGGCGCGCTCGCCCGCGGCATCCTCGCGGCGCTGTCGGATCCGGCGGCCGCTGCCGCCCGCGCCAAGCTGGCCAAGGAACGGTACCAGACACACTTCGGATTCGAGACGATGGTGAATCGCACGGAGGCTGTGTACCGCGAACTGCTTAACCCTAAAGTTGAAGGAACCCAGGTCGGATCCGTTAGGTAGTGCCTCCCGGGCCTGCTTCCTCGCAGCCACCTGAGGAACCCTGCAGTCTTCGATCACGCGCTACCGCGAGAGATAAGGAATAGCCCTAACCCGGCCCGCAGGCCCTTGCTCTGGATAATTGAGTGGAGTAGTATGATCGATCATGCAGAGACGGCCTATATGAAAAGTACCAAGAGCCGTCTGCGCGGGACGAGACGGAGCCTTCGTGCCCTGACGATCTGGCATCCGTATATGCGGGCCTATTCAAATCCACGCTGGTGGCGGCGGCTCCTCCGAGCGGCCTTCGTACGGGCAGAAATCGAAAAGAGAGGGCCCCCTCAAGAGGCGATCTCACTGATCTTTACTTGCGACCTTGAGCTGGATCCCCCTTGGGAAGGAGGCTCCTGGGATCAGCGAGGCCTCCGCGGCGTGATCGAGGGCCTGCCACGTCTCCTGAACCTCCTTGAGGCTCGCGAGATCCGTGGGACCTTCTTCACCGAGGGCATCCTGGCCCGCCTGTCCCCCGAGTCGGTACTTGAAGTGGCGCGGCGTGGGCATGAGGTGGGATGCCATGGCCTAGCGCATGAGAGCTACGGTGGGTCTTATCGGATCGATGAAACGATTCCACGCCCTCCAACCCTTCAGGGGAGGAGGGCGAAGGAGGCGACGCTCCGGAAAGCCAAAGAGATGCTCGAGGAGCTCGTCGGGGTCCCGATTCGATCCTTTCGCGCTCCTTTCCTTTATATCGATGCGGAGAGTTCTACCGCAATGGCAAATGCAGGATTTCTTGTGGACTCGTCCCTCCAGAACCACCTCTTCGGGTACCTGTCGGCCCCGACCCACCTCGATCCGGGGAAGCCTTTGGCTCGATCGAGGGACACGGTGCCCCGGCTCATCGAGGTCCCCATGTCTGTAGATCCCCGACCTCGCCTACGATCGCACCACCCCTATGGCTCTGTAGAGCAAGGTTTGCGAACGCGGTCAGTCTTGGAACGGCTCATCGCTGCGAGCGCGGTCGCGGGCGTCGCCCCCACTCTGGTCTTGCTGGTGCATCCGTGGGAGTTCGTCGAGGGGTTCCCGAGCCCGTTCGGCCAGATGCGTGGAACTGCCCGAACGAAGCGATTCGAGCAGTTTCTCGATGTCGTAGGTGAAATAGCACCCGTTCGCTCCATTCCAATGGGGACAATTGCCTCCGAATGGGAGCAGAGCCGATGTCACTGGCATGCTGACGGAGAGCTCGTCGAATCCCCTCGTTCGCTTGAGTAGAGTGCACACGAGATGACGCTGTGGATTGACGCCACTCACAAGTTCTGTCTTAATGAGACTCCGCAGATCCGCTCTCGGATCCTGGCGGACCTGGAGGCAATCACCGAGATCCTGTTAGAGGCCGTGCCGCAGGCGTCAGTCGTCCTCTCCGGAAGCCTGGCATATGGAGAGGGGAGGATTGAGCGTGATGGCCTGCACTTGGAGAGTGACTATGATCTGTACCTCGCTATGCCGAGACTCCTCCAGGCGTGGAGGATAACGAGATCTCGAAGTCGATGCATGCGGAAGCTGCTGTCCCTGACTCTTGCGACAGACCTCGAGATTGTCGTGATTTGGGGTCCCTTGGCATGGCGAGGCCTGACCCATCTGCCCGGTATTTCCCTAGCGGGCGAACCGGTCATGCGTCAACTCGTGGAGCGCCCGATATCCCCTCCCGGAGATCGGAACCTCTGCCGAGCCTACGCCTACCTGCTCGGTGCCCTCCGAGATGATGCCAATCGAGGGCTCCTGCAGAAGGCGGTGACGATTGGCGTTCGGGCATGGTTACTGGGCCGTGGCGTGGAGGAGCAAGGTTTTTGCCTCGCAGACCTGTTCAGTTTTCGAGGCAACTTACGGTACCTCACCGAGCATCCAGGAGAACTTGCGGAACCATGGCGGGAGATGGCCGAGTCGGCCATTCTGGCAGGCTTAGGGGGGTCCACTCCCCATGGGACGGTTGATCCGAAAACAGTTCTCGCCTTTCTCAGGTGGGTTCAAGGGACGATCCAGGTTTCGCCCTTCCGCTGGGCTGGGTTACTGTACGTGGTGCATCAAGTGAAGCGTAGTCGCCCATTTATCTGGCCGCATCGATTCCTTTCGACCTACCTGAACCTTGCCAGTTCGCTGGCCGAAGTCTTGTCAGGCGGCGGGAATGCGCCAGTCCCGGACGAAATCATGCGAGGTATTGAGCGCCTAGCGGGGGCAGTATGCCCGAGCCGGTCAGGTAGTGCAGATGAGAAGGGCTGGGCGATCGACGAGATGATCATACTTGCCTACGCCAACCCGCACAAGATAGTCATCCCCAGACGCGAACGGAGCGTTACTAACCTCACTCCCCACTCGTGAAAGAAGCATCGTGACTATCTCCTCCACTCGTTTTGAATCTCTCGATTCTTCTCCGCTAGCCGCAATCACGCTATCGGAAACGATCGGGGAGATCCTCCGCCATCACTCGGAGCACCGGCCCGAGGTCGCTTGGTGCTATCTGCTCCGTGGGCTCGACCCGGGAGAACCGGTGCGCCCCGGGGCGCTCTACCAGGAGGCCAAGCGGGTGGCGGGGCTCCTCCAGGAACTGGGCGTCCGAACCGGCGATCGGGTGTTGATCATGCTCCCCACTGGGCGACCCATCCTT
>JBGPUH010000152.1:0-6206 GCA_041491025.1 Methylomirabilis sp. (SeqCode) | reverse complement strand
GAAGAAATGGACTCGCAGCACTTCTATCTCTCCCGGCTTCGCCCCGGGAACCCATCGCCCCCAGATCTCCTGCTTCAGGTCCATAGGCCCGGGCGATGCGACGAGTTTCGAGACCTGCTCCCGGGTCATGCCCAGCTCGAGCGACCGAAATGCCTGCCGCGTCGGCGTGGCCGCCGTAGGCGCCTGCTGCGCGAATGCCGGCGCCGCTATACACAACATCACTGCCAGCAACAGGACGCTGGCTGTTCGAGTCATAATCGCCTCCTTCTGTGAGAATAGGAGATCTTGCGTCTTTCCCGATACGCCCCAGCCTACGGCTGGCGCGTCGGCAGCTCAGGCTTTCTTTTCAGAATCGGCTCCAGCGTTTCGACCTGCCCCTTGAACTGTTCGGTGAATGCCCGTCCCTCCTCCGGTGACGCGATGACATGGGGCGTAATCAGGATAACCAGCTCGTTTTTTTCCAACGACTCAGCGGTGTTTCGAAAGAGATAGCCAATCAACGGGATCTGGCTCAGAAACGGAATCCCGCTGTACCCCTTTGACTTATCCGTTCGGATGAGGCCCCCGATGAGCAGCGTCTGGCCATCTTCCACCACGACTGAGGTTTTCGCCGTCGTTTTGAGGAACGAGGGAGAGTCGGTGTTACCAAAGGCGGCACTATCGAGGGCGATGTTTTCGACTTCGATCTCCAGCGTGACCAACCGCTTCTCGTTCACATGGGGCTTGATCCCCATGATGATTCCGATATCTTTTTGCTGGAGGGTACGGAAGACACCGCTTTGGCCACTCGTCACGCTGGTCAGGCTAGACTGCTCGTTCGTGACGATCGGCACTTCCGAACCGATCTGGATCTTCGCCTCTTTATTGTTGGCCGTCAGCAGGTGCGGGTTTGCGAGGACCTCCGCCCTCGACACGGAAGCAAGATTGTTTAAGACCACGCGAAACTTATCTTTGTCCACAAAAGCAAAGGTAAGACCTTTGGGAGCTGCGGCGCTCTGTACAGCTCCAGCCACCGCGGTGCCAATTGGGCCGCCGAATGCCCCTGCAACGAGGAATTGACCACTCCTGATAATCTCCTCAAGGCTAAAATTAAAATTATCCTTCAAATTGATCTGGGCGAGGAGGAGCTCGATCACGACCTGTTTCGGGACGATGTCGAGCTTCTTGATCGTCGCCTCGATGAACTCGTAGTTGCGGGGCGAGGTCTTGATGATCAGCGCATTGGTCCCCTCGTCGGGCACGATGGTCACCTCGCCTACCACCTCCCCTGGCGCGGCCTCCGCGCCGGGCGGCTGTGGGGCCCCTGGCGGTGGTGGCTGGCCGGGAGGCGTCAGCGGAGGGGGAGCGGGTGAGGTCGGCGGGGCGCCCGGCCGGACAGGGGGCTGACCTGGCCTGGCCCCTGGGGTCGGCGCCCGCCCCAAGAGATCTCGTCGCCCGTACAGCGTGTTCAAGATATTAGCGAGCTGGGTCGCCTGGACGTTCTCCACAAAATAGACGAAGATCCGCTGGATATTGTCCCGCTTGGATGGGACGTCCAGAGCCTTGATGGTATCCAGCAGCCGTTTCACCGTCGAGCTGAAGCCGGCGATGATCATGCTGTTGGTCTCCTTGTGGACCACCATCCTGGCGCCTTTGGACAGGAACGACTGAAGGATCCTCGCCATCTCTTCGGCGGAGAGGTGGTCGAGATGGACGATCTGGGTCACGTAGCGCTCCCGCTCCTCGCTCCGCTCTTTTCCCACCTGAACGTCCTGGGGCTCTTGCTGGGCCACCGCCATCGGGACGATCTTGTAGAACAAGCCCTCCTTTACCGCCACCAGGTTATTCACTTCCAGAACCAGTTCCAGGATGGAGAAGGCCTCGCTGGCCGGAACCTTCGTCGTGGTCCGCATGGTGACGTTCGTCTTGACGCCCGGGCCGATGATGAAGTTGATCCCGGTGATATCGGCGATCGAGCGAAGAACCAGCTCCAGGTCCGCATTGTCGAAATTCAACGAGATATATTGTGGTTTGCCCTGTTGGCTCACCGGCCCGCCGGCGGGGCCAGCCTTGGGTGCACTCGACGATGCAGGAGCGCCTTCCTTCGAACCCGTCGGGGGCGGTGGGCCGGGAACTGCCTCCTCACCTGTGGAAGAGGGTGCCGGTTCCGGCTCCAGAACCTTCCCCTCCGCCGCCTGCGAAGGCGCGGCCGCCATGGGGGCGGCCTGCGGAGCGGGTGCTTGGGCGGTTGCTGGTGTGGCCGTCTGCGCCCGGCCCTCCACCTTTGGAGGCGGCGCCTGTGGCTCGGACAGTCCCAGCGTCTCGAGGACAGCGCACGCCGGAAGGCACACCGCGAACGCCGCGATCAGAAAGATACCTCTACGGGTAGCCAATACTGACTCCTCCCTCGTAGCAAATGGGTTGGCCAATGCCCCCCACAAGCATCACTGCCCCTGCTCTTGCGGCTGCCCCGACAGCCCCTCCCGCTGGAGGAGTCGAAGTCGCCGTCGCTCCGATCCGCTCGAAGGCCATGCCGGGAGGCTCGGGGACCCTTCGATGGCCTGCGGGGGCTGCAGCGGAGGCACAATGGACGGTGCGGGTGGCGGGCCCTCGGCGGGCGAGGGGGATGGCGGTGGAGCCGCCTGGCCGGATTGAATCGGCGCCCTGAGCGTGAGCTCCGAGGTCGCATCCCCCCGTTTGAAGAGCACCCGATCTTCTGTGATGGCGGTCAGCGTCCCTCCGGCCGCCTCCTGCCCGATCGAGTAGATCTCCGCTTTCCCTTTGTCGCTCAGGACCGCCCGGCGCTCGTCATCGACGAGGATGGTGCCGACAAGGGTCGGGAGTGGAGGCGGGGGAGGCGCCGGCTTCGGTGGCACACCACGTTGCGGAGGGAGTGGAGGTGGCTGCTTGAACGGATTCTTTTCCAGCAATACCTCAAACTGCGCCAAGGGCGGTCGTGGGGTCGAGACGAAAGCGAGAGGCCCCGCTTCCGGCGATGACTTCGGCGCGGGGAAGGAGGAAAGGACCGGGACGGAGGGAGCAACCCACGTCTTTGCCAGGCCGGCTGCGATCAGCACCGCGACCACGCCCAGGGTGAGATTCAGAAGTCGAAGCGGCCTGCCCATCTCAGGTTTTCTCCTCGAGTGCCGAGGTGTAGCCACTGACCACGACCGTTACCTGTAGCTCGGCACCGGGCCTGGGGTAGATGGCATTCAGCGTCAGCTTGGGGACCGTGAGCATTTTCCCGGAGCTCTCGATCTTGTACAGGAAGTCTCGCAGCTTCTTCATGTCGGAGTTCAACGAGAGCTCGACCGAGACCTGCGTGAATCCCTCGGCCTTCTTCGGCGAGTGGATGCTCTCACTGACAATACTCACTCCGCTCTCTCCCGACGCCTTGTGGAGCATCGACTGAAGGTCAGCCGCGGCCAGCGTCAGTTTCTCACCAGGAAGGAGCCGTCGATGCAGTTGGGTGAAGAGTTGTTCGGCATCGGCGAACTTCTTTTCATACCGCCTCTTCCCCTCTACGACCAACTGGTATCGTTCAAGGGCCCTGAGCTTCTCCTGGTACTCCTTCCGGACCTGAACCTGGGTCGAGACGGTCGGGACGACGACGTAGTTGATCCCGAGAAAGGCCACAAGGGCAGCTCCGGCAGCTATGAGATACCGCCGCTCACGCGGGGAGATGGTCATGGTCGCGGCTCCTTGCGGGCTTCGAGGAGAGCCTTGATCTGAAACTCCTGCGTCTCCGCATCCCGCCTGGACACGGGCGAGGTGAACTGGGCGTTTTCGAAGACGGGGGATTGCTCCAAGATGGAGATCAGGTCAGAGGCGGAGCCGTTGATCGCGCCGCCAATCCGGACGTCCCGTCCATCCACGGTGAACAGCGTCAGCGTCACGGTTTTGGGCATGATTTGAGCCAGCTCGCGCAGGACATCCAGCTTCCTGACCTCTTCTCGGTCGATCTTTTCCAGGGCGGCGATCTGGCTGCCGAGCTTGGTGACCTCCTCTCTGAGCTGTTCGACCTTGGCCGCTTCGGTTTGGACCTGCTTGACTCTCGCCGTCAGGTCGGCGAGGGTGCGACGTTCGCGGATCGCGCCGCTCACCGCATATGCCAGGCCGAGGACGGCGATGAGGATCAGGATCCGCAACGTCGTCGCCAGGCCGGGCTCCCGCCGAGGAGGGGCAAGCTCTTTGGGCAGCAGGTCAATGTGGAGCGGAAGCGCCACGAGCCCATTGAGGGCGAGGCCGACGGCCGCCCCAAGGGACGGAGCCGCCTGGGGGTCCACACCTTTGGCCTTGATCCTCCGGAAGGGCTGCAGGAACTCCACCCGTAATCCGGTCTCTTCGGCCAAATGGTGGAGCCAATCCCCCCTGCCCGCACCCGAGCCCGAGAGGGCGATACTCCCCATGTGCTGCCCACCATCGGCTCCGAGGTTGGCCAGGAGGCCGGAGAGCTCGGGCAGCAACACGTCAAGGGGCGCGGCTGGACCAAGGGTCAGGTATCGGCAGTATTGAAGCACTCCCCCCTTTGCCACGCCGAGCTCGGCCTCTCCGTCCCGTAGATCAATCAGGGCTGTCAGCGGCGCGATGGCTCGGCCCTGGTTGTAGAAGAGCGCGTTGAACGAGCCGAACGTGGAGACGCCAATGGCGGTCGGTGTGATCCCCACCTCCCCTAGGAGACCAAGGTACCGAGCGATCTCGTCTTTTCTGGTTGCGGCCAACAGGACCGTTGCTTTTTCGGCATTCCTTTCCAGCACCTGGAAGTCGTACTGTGCTTCCTCAGGCGGGAAGGGGATATGCCGTTCGCCCTCGTACTCAAGGATCCCCTTCAGCTCCTCCTCACCAACGGCCGGCATGCTCAGTGAGCGCATCGTGACGAGACTCCGAGGAAGTCCAATCGTGATGAAGGTGGGGCGAGAGGGCAATCGGCTCATCAAGGCTTCCAGTCCTTTTTTTAGCGCCTCGTCCCTCCCTTCGCCTTCGGCCTGGAGTTCTTGGATGCCCCAATCGAGGAGCCGCACGCGACCGAACGTTCTACACAAGAGGGCATGGCACAGAAGCCCACTCCTGATATCGATGCCCAGGCCGACCTTCCGCCTCGGAATCAATTCGCCCAGCGTCATCAATTTCCCTGCCTGGGGTTCAGGCTCCAGAGCTTGATTGACAGTTTCGGCCGACCCGTGGACCCTACATTTCCCAAAATGGCAGCGACTCGGGCCGTGAGCCGCGATCCTGTCACACGGGCCGTCGATTCCACATAGAAGTTCTTGGAGACGACCGTGCCGAGCTGGCTGAGGCTCGCAAGGATCTGCTGCGCGTCGGCGGGGCCCGGCTGACCCTCGGGGACCAACGCGAATCCTTGCCGGCCTCCACCGGAGACCGAGGTTAGAAGGTTGGTGAGCTCCCCCACGCTACGGAATGGCGATTCGGTCCGCCGGTCGAGGACGAGCTTGGTCTCCACCGCAGTTAACCCGAGAGCCATCAGGACCTCTGGACTGGCCGTGTTCACGTTCACCTGTCCAGCACTCTGGATCGACAGGTGCTGCGCGACACCGAGATATTCGCCGGGCTGGAGCTGGCGCTCCCAGGGAAGCTGCGGCGTCAGCTCTGCCCGCCGCTCGGGGGTCGCGATATTGCCATACAGGATCTCCGGGGTGATCCCCTTCACCAGGAGCAATTCGTCAATCGAATCGAGATTGGCGTTCTTGGCCCGATACGGAGTGGGCAGCGAAAGGTAGTAGTCGTCTTCGGCGCCGTTGAGGCGATGGAGGTTGTCCGGATCTCGCCAGTCCTGGATCGAATCGACCATGGTTGACAAGAGCTTCTCGTCTCTCACGCCTGAGTTTGAGAACAGCCGGCGCAATACCGCATCGGTCGCCCCGTTCAGGGCAATCTTGCTCTCCTCATCCGTGACGGTGACCCAGTACCTTCCTCGCCCTAGAGGAACATTGTCGTACGCGGCAGGATTGGTGTGCCAATGTTCATCCAATGCGTCGTAGGTTGACGAATCGGGGGGAACATTCCTGTCAGCATTGATGATCTCCGCCGCCGCACGATACACTCCTGCTTCTGCAAGGTAGTAGGCCTCCGCTGCATCCCTGAAGTTCCCTGCCGCGGCCAGCTCCGTGCGCATGGAAAACGTGAAGGCGGTGAAGACGATGCCAAGGAATGTCAGAATCCAGAGGACCACCATGAGCGCCAATCCGCACTCGGAATGAAGACCATGT
>JBGPUH010000151.1:0-6210 GCA_041491025.1 Methylomirabilis sp. (SeqCode) | reverse complement strand
TCGAACCCTTCCACCGCGGCAGCCTTCCCTGTCCCCTCGGTGACCACCCCTTTAAGGATGGTGGTGAGCGTTCTGGCCGTTCCATCCGAGATCACTCGACGGAGCTGCACTGGGGCGGTTTCTCTGGCAACCTTGCCTTCCGCTGCCGTGATCGTCCGTACGACGTGGGGACGGACCAGGACGCCGCCGTTCGCCACCGCGCTCACTGCCACCAGCATCTGCAGCGGCGTCACGGAGACCTCCTGCCCGATCGAGATGGAAGCCAGGGAGAGGGCCGACCAGTCCTTCGGGCGCCGGATCATGCCCGGGGTTTCTCCGGGCAGATCCACCCCAGTCAGATTCCCGAACCCGAACCCGCTTATGTAGTCGTAATAGAGGCTCTTGCCCAGGCGCATGCCGACCTTAATGGCGCCCACGTTGCTCGAGTGCGTCAGCACCTCGGAGAAGCTGATGGTCCCGAATCGCTCGTGGTCGCGGATTGTGATCCCGGCGACCTCAATCGTGCCCCCCTCGCCGTTAAACCGATCCTCCGGTCGCACGAGCCTCTCCTCCAATGCGCCGGCCCCGACAATAACCTTGAAGGCTGACCCCGGCTCGTAGTAATCGACCACCGCCCGGTTCCGGCGGGCGAACGCAGAGGCCTCTGCATACGCATTGGGATTGAAGGTAGGGTAGTTGGCAAGTGCCAGAATTTCGCCGGTGACCGGGTCCATGACGATGGCGCTGCCGCTTGAGGCCCCGGATCGCGACACCGCTGCCTCAAGCTCCCGCTCGGTGACGTATTGGATCACTTCGTCAATCGTCAGGTACAGATCTGAGCCTTGCGTCTCACCCGCTTCCTCCCGGAAGATCGGGCGGCCCAGGGCGTCCTGTTGTCGGACAACCCACTTGGGCTTCCCAGCCAGGTAAGGGTCGTACTGTAGTTCCAGCCCCTCGAGCCCTCGATCGTCCGTCCCTACGAATCCCAGCAGGTGTGCCCCCTGCTCTTGCTTTGGGTAGAACCGCTTGCCCTCCGGAACGGATGCGATCCCCTTCAAACCCAACTGCGCGACCGCCTCCGCCTCATCCGAAGAGACTGATCGCTTCATCCAGACAAATGGCTTCTCCGCTTTCAGCTTTTCAAGGATTCTCTGGGCGGGCAGATTCAGTACAGCGGACAGGGCAGAGGCGGCTTGCGCCTTGTCTTCCACCTGGAGAGGTTGAGCGAAGATCGAGGAGACCCGAAGGCTGACCGCCAGCTCGCGCCCATTGCGGTCGTAAATGGTTCCTCGCCGCGAAATCAGCGGAACCAGCCGCCGGTACTGCCGATTGGCCGCCTCAACCAGCTTCGGGTGCTGATGAACCTGGAGGGAAAAGAGGCGGCCGGAGATGATGACGAGGGCTGCAGCAAGCGAGAGGAACAAAAAGATGATCCGGCGTCGATGCCGGCCACTGCCGGTTGACGAGGATTTCGCCTCCACCCGTGCGGATGACCTGCCGCGAGAACCATGCTGGATCGGCATCAGAAGCCTCTCGAAGGCTACTCAACCAGGATCACTTGACCAGGCCTCGAGCTCGTGAATCCAAGCTGATGGCGGGCGATTTCCTCCACTCGACGGAGTGACTTGAGCCGGGCGCCCTCGAAGCGCAGCCCCTTCTCCTGCCGAATGAGAGCGATGCGCTCACCCTGGAGGTGTTCGATCTGGTAGCCGAGGCGCACCACCTGGATGTGCTGCCACACATAAAAGAGGACCCCGACAAGGACAAGGCCGCCCACGAGAATCGATGGCAGAAGATCGAATCTTCGGATCTGGTCAACCCGTGGTGTCAAGAAAGCGCTCGGCCGGTCTCGCGCAATCCCCGTCAACGCGGTGGTGCCCTGCCCCCTCACGACATCGCCTCCTCTAGTGAACTCGCTCTGCGGCCCTCAACTTCGCACTCCGAGCGCGGGGATTGGCCTCGATCTCACTCGCCGTGGGGACGATCGGCCGTTTGGTCAGCAGACGGACACGCGGCGGCTCCGAACGTGCCCAGCCCCGAAGGGTTTCTTTCGCGATCCGATCCTCCAGGGAATGAAAGCTGATGTTGCAGATCCGGCCTCCCGGAACGAGCAGGCCGATGGCGTCCTGGAGTCCGCGCGCGAGCGATCCCAACTCGTCGTTCACCGCGATGCGCAAAGCTTGAAACGTCCGTGTCGCCACATGGATTCGCCTCGGCCAGGCAGCCCTTGGGATCGCTTCCGCCACGAGCCGCGCGAGCTGGGCGGTGGAAGTGAAGGGCCGTTGACGTCGCTCAGCGGCGATCCGGGACGCAATTCGCCTCGCCCAGCGCTCCTCGCCGTAGCGCCAGAGGATATCGGCGATCTCACCTTCTGGAAGCTTGGCGAGCAGCTCTGCAGCCGTCTTCTTCCCTCCCTGACGGTCCATCCGCATGTCGAGTGGCCCATCCCGGGTGAAGCTGAATCCCCTGGAGGCATCGTCCAGTTGAAAAGACGAAAGACCCAAGTCAAACAGGATCCCGTCGAAAGGACCCCATCCGTTCTCGACAGCAATGGAGCCCACCATCCCAAACTCACCCTGAAGCAATTCGACCCGGTCGCCGAACTGCCCAAGCCGATGGCGGGCCACGTCAAGGGCCTCGGCGTCCCGGTCAATCCCGCAGAGGTGACCCGACGGTCCGCTTCCGATCAGGAGGGCTTCTGCGTGCCCCCCCATCCCGACGGTCGCATCGAGGTAGCGGCCACCCGACCGCGGCTGCAGGATGGCCATCGCCTCCTGTAGCAGGACCGGGAGATGACGTCCCTCAATGGCTACAGGCCCCCGGGGGTTCCGGCCCGAAACGGACCGAAGGACCGCAATGCCGAGTCCTCGTCGGGAAAGATCGGGAGTGGCGATGTCAGTCTCGCCGCCCCGAGTGCATGACTGAGGGTCGGTGAGGTCCGAACCAAGCAGATGGACCCGCCCATCGCAGCAAGTCGACGCACCCGCTCGCGCAGCATGCCGGAGACCAGATACGGGACACGACATCCGCCCCTGCAGTCCAGGATCAGCCGTGAATACCCTTCCTGCACGAGCGCAGCGATCGAGTTTTTGATCGCGTCGACCAATGGAAGGTCGATCTCCCCCGCAGGCTCGAGTACAGCCACCCCACGCCCTTCATTCCGCCGGATGTGAACCATGTCGCTCTTCCTCTCTTCCTAGACGCGGATCCCAAGCTCCGCCAGCTTGCTGGCGTAATCCTCAGGATCTCGCTCCTGCGCGCTAAACTGCGCCCAGCGTTCCTTATTCCAGATCTCGATCTTATCCAGGACCCCGATAATCACGACATCGCGGCGCAGGTCTGCTTTTTCCCGGAGTTGGGGAGGGATCAGGATCCGCCCCTGACCATCAACTGGAGACTCGACCGCACGGGCCGAAATGAACCGAACGTAGTCTCGGAACCTCTTATCCGAGTTGCCCTTGCTGAGGAGATTCTGCTCGATCTGTTGCCAGGCCTTGCTCGGGTAGGCTGCGATGCAGGTGTCAAAGAGAAGATCGACGAGGACCAACTCACGCTCACGCCGCCGCTTGAGAATCTCGCGGTATCTGGCGGGAATGCTCAGCCGTCCCTTGTCATCGATGGCGTGTTCGAAGCTTCCGCGGAACATGGGAGCGTTTGCCTCTCTATGACAATCTATACCAATTCATCCCACTTCATCCCACTACAGCGCAACCTTACATAACCCCATTTCTCTTGTCAAGCAAAATGTGAGGTGTATCGAATGGCGGGCGGAAGGCATCCCCGAGTGGATCAACGCCCACTCATGACACTTGGGGATGCCGTTAGGGAGGCGAGATCAGGATATTATCGATAAGGCGGGTGGAGCCGAATCGCACCGCGAGGGCGGCCAGCGTGGAGCCCGCTATCCAATCGATCGGCTTCAGCGTCTCAGGGTCGCAGAGGGCGAGATAGTCAATTCTGGCCAGCGGCCCCGCCTCGATCATCCCTCGCATCTCATCGCAGATGGCCTTGGCATTCCTCTCCCCTTCCCTGACGCGCTCTTCCGAATGCCTGAGAGACCGATAGAGGACAAGGGCCGCTCTTCGCTGTTCAGGGGTCAGACGAGCATTTCGTGAGCTCATTGCGAGGCCGTCGGGCTCCCGGATCGTCGGCAATACCACAACCTTGAGGTCGAAGTTGAGGTCCGCCACCAGCCGCCGAATCACCACCGACTGCTGGTAGTCCTTCTGCCCAAAATAGGCCCGATGCGGTTTTATGAGATTCAACAGTTTCGTCACGACGGTCGCCACGCCACGGAAGTGCCCAGGACGTGAGGCACCACACAACACATCTGTGAGTTCCGTTACCTCGACGAAGCTGCCAAATCCCTCCGGGTACATCACCTCCGCGGATGGGGCAAATACCAGATCACCGCCCACCCGCTCGATCTGGATCAGATCACCCTGCAGGTCCCTTGGATAGCTATCGAAGTCCTCCCCCTGGCCGAACTGGGTCGGATTGACGAAAATGCTGACCACCAGAACAGCATTTTCAGCCCGCGCCGTCCGCATGAGAGAAAGGTGGCCCTCGTGAAGAAAGCCCATCGTCGGCACGAATCCGATCGTCTTACCCCCGCTTCGAAAGGACTCACACAGGCGCTGGACCGCAGACGGCTCAAGAATGGTGTCCACGTGTTCCCCTCTCATCCTCGAAGAAGTGCCCTCACAGGCTCCTAGATCGGGCACCCCGCACTTCGCACCCATTTCTCATTCCTCCAGTAGCGCTCTCTCAACCTCTTGATCGATCGAGAAGGCGTGGGCGGCTTCGGGGAATCGAGCTTCGATCACATCTTCCCGGAAGCGGCCCACAGCATCGCCGATCACCTTCGTGAGATCGGCATACTGTTTTGTGAACTTTGGGGCAAAGCGATCGAAGAACCCCAGCAGGTCGTGGGTCACCAGGACCTGGCCGTCACAGTCGGGCCCAGCCCCGATCCCAATCGTGGGGATGGTTAACCTGTCGGTAATAATCCGAGCGAGGGCACTGGGTATTGCCTCGAGCACGATGGAGAAGACACCCGCCTTCTCAAGGGCCAAGGCGTCGTCAAGGATGTGCCGCGCGGCGTCCAGCCCCCTCCCCTGGACCTTGAAGCCTTCCCGAAGGACGGTTGTTTGGGGTGTAAGCCCTACGTGGCCCATGACCGGAATGCCCGCTTCCACGATCGCTCTCACGCCAGCCAGGGACGGAAGGCCACGTTCGACTTTGACAGCATGAGCCAAGCCTTCCTTCACGAAGCGTCCGGCGTTTCTGACCGCCTCGGCCGGTTCAGCCTCGTAAGACATGAACGGCATGTCGGCAACTACCATGGCCCGCTTGACAGCGCGGGTGACGGCCCTGGTCATCATGAGCATCTCTTCCATGGTCACGGGGATCGTGGTTTCATATCCCAGGACCGTCATCCCGCCAGAGTCGCCGACCAGGATCACATCGATTCCGGCACGATCGACAATCAGCGCCATCGGGTAATCATACGCCGTCAACATCGTGATCTTTCGCCCTTCTTGCTTCATCTGCTGCAAGGTGACCGTCCTGACCCTTTGATCAGCCATGATCGATCCCTCCTTTCCCCGTTCGAACGGAAATCGGTTATTGATCCTCACACAAACGAAAAGGCCCGCCGGGCCGATCCGGAAGGCCTCGCTTTGTCTCGACAACGATCGCCGTCCCCTCAACCGGCTTCGAGCGAGCGCACTGTCTCGAACCGCGGGGGTATGTACGGACATCGCCGTGTGGACGCCTTTCCGTCTCGGTCCCTACTGCCGGCCCAATCAACTTCGCCTGGCGGCGTTGCCGGCCCCCGGGACGCTCCCTGCGACGTACCTTACAGTGTACGTCTCGGTCGGCCCCGGAGTCCGCGCCTTGCCATGCTCGTTTCCTGGCCCGGCACGGTACCCGCCGACTAATTGTGTAAGGATTAGTCGGAGGTCCCTACTTGCGGGATCCAAGCGGTACGTAGTAATGGGTGCCTGCCCGCACCGTCTCGACCTGTTTGACCAGGTCTTCGAAATCCTCCTTGTGCTTGACGAAGTCGATCTCATTTGTATTCACTACGAGCAGCGGCGTCGCTGAGTAATGGAAGAAAAAATGATTGTAGGCCGCGTTCACGTCTTCCAGATAGGTCCGAGTGAGTTCCCGTTCGTTGGGTCTCGCCCGCAACTGGATCCGCCGCATCAGGACATCGGTGCTGGCCTG
>JBGPUH010000150.1:0-6228 GCA_041491025.1 Methylomirabilis sp. (SeqCode) | reverse complement strand
GTCTCGACAACGGCTTGAATGGGTCCTACGCCGCCAAACAGATCATCGCGAGAAATCCTGATGTGCATGAACCCCTCAGCTCTGCAAAGGTTTCCTACCTATACTTAATCTTTTCAGTTCAATACAATAAAAAGAACCGGAGTAGTACGTAGCTGCCCTGGAAATGTGGATGAGTCTGCAAATGGCAGAATCGGCAATCGATTTCCTAAGACAGCCCTTCGTGGCGCATTGTGGATAACCCATAGCCGATCAGGTCTCTGATCAGGCGGACCCACAGGCGTTAACAGGTTACAGGGGAGAACCACCCAACCGAAGCGGTCGAGTACTTACGCACACCTTTTCCACATCTGTGGATAACCGATAGAACCATTAAAACAAATACGTTACACAACATTAGTGGCGAGATATAGACAACAATGACGTTTCGGCCGTACCTCGCAGCGCGCAACCATTTGCGACTTGACAGCAAATGCCCTCCAGGGTATACTCCGGCTCACTTTTCGGGCGATTATCCAGCGGGTGGACCTTTGCCGCAAGACTGAGGATTGGCTATGAAACGGACATATCAGCCAAACAAGAGCAAGCGAAAACGGACTCACGGGTTTCTCTCGCGAATGAGCACACCAGGTGGCCGAAAGATCATCAAGCGAAGAAGGGCAAAGGGCCGAAAAAGACTTACGGTCTGACGCCGCCTCAGCCCCCGGGTCACGCCACACCGGCCACGATTCCCCCGCAGGCAGCCGCCGGTCGCGAAGGAGACCCAGGTCGGGGCTACCACGGCGATCGGGACGGCCTATTTATGCAAATCATTTTACCCTTTATCTAGCAGTTGCGTCAACAAAAAAACAGGGGCTCAGGCTTCGCTTCGGGGCGCGCGCAGGCCCCTCAACCGCGCGGAATAGAGCGAAGCGACAGGCGAGAGAGGCCTTTCGTCTCTTCTCCCACAAACTCCCGGATGGTATTGATATCATGATCGCCGCAAGAAAGAGGGTCACTGCCCTTACCCGCGGGGAAATCAGGGACCAGCTCGCCGAGCTTTTCGACCAAGCGTGCGCCTTGTGGGCCGCCCAGGGCGATTGCGCGGCAACTTAACAATGACGTGCGCCGGCCTGGCCAGACAGCTTCTACTGCTTTACAAGCAGATCGTGTCCCCACTCCTCCCGCCAGCCTGCCGATTCTTTCCTTCTTGCGCAGAGTACGCGGATGAGGCGATCAGCCGCCACGGGCTGGCCCGAGGCGTTCTCCGTGCCGCGGCCCGCCTCGCCAGATGCCACCCGTGGCACCACGGCGGATACGACCCCGTGAAATAGGTCGCCACCGCTTCGCCCCATACGCATCGGGAACTGGAGGTTCATGACAACAGAACAGCGCGCGTTGCTGGCGACACTCCTGGTGGTCTTGATCTTTTTCGGTTGGCAGTACTTTTCCCCTCGTCCCGAGGAGCCGCCATCGGGGCGAAAGGAGAACGCCCCCCGCCAAGCGGCAAAGTCCCCCACCCCAGGGCCTGCCGTCGCGCCGCTGCCGGTCATGCCGCTTCAGGGCCGGGCGGCCTCGCCCAAGGCACCGGAGCAAGAGGCGGTGGTCGAGACGGGGGTCATTAGGGCGGTCTTCACGACGCGGGGTGGGATGTTGAAGAGCTGGCGCCTCAAGCGGTACACGCTCGAGGACGGCCAGGCCGTAGAGCTTGTGGCGCCCCCGGCAGGCCCATTGGCCCCTCTTTTTGCGTGGAGCGGAAGACTGGAGGAGGCGTCGCCGCTCGACTTTGCGGTTGACAAAGAGCGACTCGATCTCCGCTCACCGACCGAGATCGGGTCGATCACCTTCTCTTCCCGGGCTGGCGGCCCGCTTCAGCTCGCGAAGCGCCTGACCTTCAAAGGGGACAGCTATCGGGTTGAGGTTCAACTCTTCTGGAAAAACACCGGCAAGAAGCCGATAGCGATTGCTCCGGAGCTCGCATGGGGCCCCGGGTTTCACGACAGCCTCAACAAACAGCGCTCCCGCCTTCTGCCCCCGACGACTTGGGTGGACGGACGCCGGGTTACGGACGACGTCGAAAAACTCCAGGGGACTGCCGCTCATAGCGGCCAGGTGTCATGGACCGCCCTTCATGACCCCTACTTCGCCGCAGCGCTCATGCCCGGGGGGAAAGGGAGCGCGGCCTCGGTGCGAAAGGAGCCGCCCGGACAGCCCCTTGTTTCCCTGGCCGCTCCAGCCCAGACCCTTCAGCCGGGGGGTGAGGCAACTCAGCAGTTCGTCCTCTATGCGGGCCCCAAGGATCTCGACTGGTTGAAGGCGGCCGGCCCGGACATGGAGAATCTCTTGGATCTTGGGTGGGTCGATATCCTCGCTCGCCCGGCGCTCTACCTACTACGGTTTCTCTATCGCTACAGCGGAAACTACGGCCTCGCCATCATCCTGGTCACCCTGCTCCAAAAGATCGTGTTCCACCCCCTCACCGCGAAAAGCCTCCGCTCGATGCAGGCGATGCAGGCCCTGCAGCCGAAGCTCGCCGCGCTGCAGGAGCGCTTCAAGAACAATCCACAGAAAAAGCAGCAAGAGACAATGGAGCTGTATAAGAAGTACGGTGTCAACCCGGTGGGGGGCTGTCTTCCGATGCTGCTCCAGATCCCGATCTTCATCGCCCTGTACAACGCCCTTTCGAGTTCGGTGGAGATGTGGCGCGCCCCCTTCCTCTGGATAAGAGATCTCTCGCAGCCGGACGCGCTGTTCACCGTCGACATCTGGGGCTCGAGGAATTACCCCTTCAACCTCTTGGCGCTGTTCATGGGGGCCAGCATGTTCGTCCAGCAGAAAATGACCCCGACCGCCGGCGATCCCCGCCAGGCCAAGATGATGCTGTATCTCATGCCCACCATGTTCACCTTCATGTTCTGGAGCTTCCCCTCAGGGCTTGTCCTTTACTGGCTCGTCAACAATCTCCTCCAGATCGGCCAGCAGTACTGGCTGCAAAGCCGCGGAAAGCTCGCCCCTCGTGGAGAGGAGGCGGCCTAAGCCGGGCGTGGCGGCCAACGGGGTCGCCAGGGAGCCCAGGGTCTCCAGCGATCGGCTCCTGCTCCGGGGGCTTGGAGTGATCGGCCTACGAATGACGCCGGCGCAGCGCGAGGCCCTCGAAGTCTACTGCTCGGAACTCCTGCGCTGGGCACCGCAAGTCAACCTCACCGGCCTCAAGTCGAAGGAGGCGATCGTCCGCGAGGGGTTTTTGCGCTCTCTCGCGTTCAGGACAGCGTTCGAGCCCGCACCGGGGATGAAAGCGGTGGACATCGGGTCGGGCGCCGGTTTCCCAGGCTTGGTCCTGAAGATATGCTGCCCCGAGATCGATATGGTCCTGATCGAAGCCATCCGCCGTCGAGCGACATTCCTGCGCCACGTCATCCGGCAGCTCGGCCTCGCCGGGGCGCACTGTCTTCACACCAGGGCCGAGCGGCTCCACAGCGACCCAGAGCATCGTGAAAGGTATCATCTGGCCTTTGCGCGGGCCGTCGGCGCGCTGCCCGACGTGGTCGCTCTGGCGGAGCCCTTCCTGTCGCCCGGCGGCAGGCTGATCCTCCAGGCGGGGCGAAAGACGGTGCAGTCGCTTCAGGCCGCTGGCCCGCGCTTGACCGCATTGGGGATGAGCGCGGCGATCCACGAGGCTCCGGCCATCGATCTCGGGGGGCCACCGACCCAGCTCGTCGTTGTGGATAAGGCGCGCCGCTAGGTCTCTTCGCGGGCTTCCAGCGATGTCCCGCCTGAAAGGCCGGATCCGTCGTGTGGGATGAAGCAAGCTCGCGCGCCCGCATCGGACGGCCTTGGGGCGAAGCCCGGCCGCCGGCCCGCCCTCGGAGCAGCACGAGTGTTTCACGTGAAACACTTCCCCCCTTTCCGATTTGTGTCCTGCCATCGCCTATGGTATCCTTTCCGCTCCAAACAGGGAGGACGGCAACGCGTATCATCGCGATCGCGAATCAAAAGGGCGGGGTCGGCAAGACCACAACGGCAGTCAACCTGGCCGCATGCCTTGCGGCGGCGGAGAGGCGGACGCTTCTTCTCGATATCGACCCCCAGGGAAACGCCACCAGCGCGCTAGCGATCGAGCGCGACGCAACGCCGGCCGCCTATGAGCTGCTCACGGGGGAGGCGAAGGTCTCCGAGGCTGCGAGACCGACACCGGCCCCCGGGTTGGATCTGGTTCCTGCGGGGGACCGGCTTATCGGGGCGGAGGTGGAGCTCGCCACCAGCCCACGGCGGGAGGTTCGGCTGAAGGAGGCCCTCAGCGCCGGGGTTGAAGGGTATGCCTACATCCTGATTGACTGCCCCCCCTCCCTTGGCCTCCTGACCGTTAATGCCCTGGTCGCCGCACATTCGGTCCTTATCCCGCTTCAATGCGAATACTACGCCCTGGAGGGGTTGGCCAGGATCATGGACGCCGTTCGCCTCTGTCGCACGAGGCTGAACCCCGGCCTGGAGATCGAAGGGATCCTTTTGACCATGTACGACGTGAGGCTCAATCTTTGCGAGCAGGTGGAACAGGAGGTCCGGCGGCACTTTCCGCGCGAGGTCTTCCGGACCGTCATCCCGCGAAACGTACGCCTGAGCGAGGCGCCCAGCTTCGGCAAGCCGGTGATCATGTATGACATTCGCTCGTCCGGGGCTGAAAGCTACCTCCGCCTGGCCAAGGAGATCATAGATGGCGCAGCGCAGGGCCCTCGGTAGAGGACTGGAGACACTGATCCCCGGAGCTGATCCGTCCGGGGCGGCGCAGGTTCCTGTAGACGAGATCGCGCTGGGCAAGCTCCAGCCGCGGCGCGCTATGGACGACGCCAAGTTGAACGACCTGGCGGCCTCCATAAAGCTCCATGGGGTGCTCTCACCCATTATCCTCCGTCGGGAGGGTGGCCGGTTAGAGGTGGTGGCCGGGGAGAGGCGCCTCAGGGCAGCGCGCCTGGCAGGGCTGAAGGCGGTCCCCGCCGTCGTGAAGGAGCTTTCCAGCGGCCAGGCGCTGGAGGTGGCGCTGGTGGAGAACCTGCAGCGCGAGGACCTGAACCCGATCGAGCAGGCCGAGGCCTTTCTTCGGCTCCAGGAAGAGTTCGGGTTGACCCAGGAAGAGGTGGCCCGCCGGGTGGGGCGCGATCGGTCCTCGGTGGCGAACGCGCTCAGGTTGCTCAAGCTGCCTAAGCAGGTCCGGGCCGACCTGGTCACGGGCGCCCTGTCTGAAGGGCACGCCCGCGCCCTGCTGGGGTTGGAGCGGGCGACGGACCAGCTCAAGGCCCGCGAAGAGGCGATCCGCCTGGGCCTCTCGGTGCGGGCGACCGAAGCCCTGGTGCGGCGAATGAAGCGGCCGGACAGCCCTAAGCGTCGCCGGCAAGCCGGCGAACCGTCGATCCGGGCGGCCGAAGACGCCCTTCGGCAGGCGCTCGGAACGAAGGTCCGGATCAGCCGGAGGGGGGCCGGGGGGACGATCGAGGTGGAGTTCTACTCGATGGAGGACCTCGATCGGATCTATGAGGTGATCTGCGGGCGCGGCTAGCCGGGGCGGTTAACGGTTGACAGTTGACGAACAGGCACAGGTCTTCCATTGATCCAGCTTCGTCTACGAGCTCTGAACTGTGAACCATGAACTGCGTGTTGTTTCACGTGAAACAATGCGGGGGCAGCGATGCGTAATCGGGTGGCCGGGGCGCTCGCCTTCCCGTTAGAGGATAAAGAGTGGCCGTTCAAGATCGTCATCGGCGGCGGTCTTGGTCTTGCCCTGCAGGCCCTCTTCGTTGGCCTCGGCTTCTTCCTCTCCCGGGAGCTGGCCATTGAGGTCTCGCCGCTGGCCCAGGCGGCCAACTTTCCCGCCCTGGGCTTTGTATTCAGGGTCTTTCAGGGCGCCCTGGCAATCCCCCAAGAGGATACTCTGCCCAAATGGAGGCGATGGTCGGGCCTGTTTCTGCACGGCCTGTTCCTGTTTGTGCTGGCCCTTGGTTACGGGATTCTCCCCCTCCTTTTCGTCGTCTCCGGGTTCAACCTGCTGATGAGGGGGGGCGTCGAAGTAGTGCTGGGCATGGTCATGATGCTGCTCGGAATGCTCGCCGGACTCACGCTTGGGTTCTTTCTCCCGATGGGCGTGGCTCGCTATATCGAGGAGCGCCGGGTGGAGGCAGCATTTAACATGGTGGCGGTATGGGCACGAATCAGGAAAGTCCTGGCGGAGTACGTGGCAGCGTATCTGCTCAGCATCGCATC